>CAZDXU010000158.1:0-5552 GCA_964509585.1 uncultured Actinomycetota bacterium
CCAGGCGGTCCCGCAAAGTGATCCCGGAAGGACCAACAGCAATTCTGACGGATTCCTTTATTATGTAGATGATCTTGAACTGTTTATAGAATATTCAAAATAACTTATAAGGATCTGTCCGGAAGCCGGCATAACCGGGGATTATTGGAACTTAAACTTTTTCTTTTTTTTCATCCAGTCCAAATCCCCACAATGAAGGATATTTTCCGTTCTTGTCAGGTGAAAAAGTTATCCTCCTGTCCCGGCCGGATACTTTGCAGTCCTTTCCCATCATCCTGGAGATGGTCCTGGATGTCGCCACCCCGGTATCGGGGTCAATGGTGTTTACAAAGCCGAACCTGCTGCCTGTAAGCGTTTTTGCCTTATCAAGAAAGACTTCTGCTATTTCTTCCAGGGAGTTGGAATAATCTATAAGCAAGCTGAAAATATCAAGGCAAGCCTGATTAAGCAATGAAATATCAAGACCTGCATCATTTAAAGATCTTTTATCTTTCATTTATTCCTACGATATAAAAGGAGATCGCATATTTCCATAAGATCATAGTATGATAATACACCAGGATGTTAATTTAAAAAATATTTTGTATAATATGATTAAATTTTTAATAGACATATATATAAAATAATGTATATAAATCCAAGCATTTATGTCGTTTTTTCCGGTATCACCCTTATAACTGCTTTTTACTTTGGCATATACAATATTACCAATAGAAGTCCCCGAAACCCCTTATATTCATTCACAATATTGTCTTTCGCTGTTTCTTTGCTTTCGGTATCAAGCCTTATTATGTATGCCACCGATAATCCTGATATAGCGGGATACTTTTCCCCTCTTTTGACCATGGCCACATACCTCTTCCCGGCAGCACTTTTCCACTATGTGGTAGAAGCCACTGACCATATTTTTTTTAAAAAGGATATGATAAAGTATTTTTTCTATATTCCTTCAGCTGCCATAGTCCTTTACCTGATATTTTCAGGAAGGATAGAAGTAGAGAGAGTATCGTATGGATGGACGGTAAGCTCCGGTGCCGCAATGCAGCTGGGAATATTTTATATGGCGCCGCTTCTGCTACTTATGATCACATATCTGTCATATAATCTTAGAAGGGTGCTGCGCACGCATTATCCCGCATCAAGGGTCCTGGTCCTGCTTTCGGGCATCAGCGTATTCACCCTGATAACTGTTATAATGCGGCCCCTGGAGGCAGTATTGGGCCTGGGCATACCTGTAAATTCATTTTTGATGTTTTTATTGTTTATATTCATCACTGTGAGCAATTACCTGGCCAGGCTTAACACTGCTTCTCTCACTTTTAAGAAGATGTTTGAGACTACTGATGACTGCATAATGGTAGTGGATAACAAGGGGATGGTAGTGGATATCAATAAGAAGATGCAGGATACCCTGTTTCCCGGCGGGATAGAAAAAGACAGGAAAGCCCCCGGCAGCGATGAAATAAAGAAACGGATGCGCATGGCCGCAAGCACCGGCGACAGCCTTGAAAGGCTTCTGGATTATTTTGAGGAAGATTCGCTGGAAAAGCTTAATATTGATATAGGATGCGGCATGGGCGATGAAACTAAAACTTTTAATGTGACCGCTTCGCCGGTCATCTCCAGCAGGGACAGGTTTATAGGCAAGATCGCCATATTCCGGGATATAGAGGAGAAGAAGAAGCTCGAGGAAAGGTTAAGGCAGGAATCAATAAGGGACTTTCTGACCGGTGCTTACAATAGAAGGTATTTCTACGAAGTCCTGGATAATCTTATCAGCCGGTTTGGCAGACATAAAAGGCCTTTCTGCCTTATGATGATAGATATTGACAATTTCAAGAAGCTCAATGATACCTATGGGCACCTGCAGGGTGACTGGCTGCTTAAGGAGATCGTCGGCATTATAAAGGATAAGATCAGAAAAGGCATTGACAGCATAGTCCGCTATGGAGGAGATGAATTTGCGGTAATACTTGATGAGTCTGATATCGCCAGGGCCCGGGAGGTGGCTGAAAGGATAATAGAGAGTTTTAAGGCATCAGACAGAAAAGGCACTTCATTAAGCATAGGTATAAGCCAGTACAGGGAGGGACTCGGCCCGGAAGGGCTCATAAAGGAAGCTGATTCATGTATGTATGAGGCGAAGATCGATAGTTCAGATTCGGTAATTACTGCCGGCCTGTAGAGAACTATCACGGCCGCCGCCAACTTAGAACCTGAAGCCCTAAGACCTTAACAGTATTGACAATAACCGCTATAATCTATATAAAAAAGACTATGTCTATTGGCTACCAGTAAAGATCAATAATCTGTACACACAGGAGAAATCATGGCGATCAGGCTGTATCTTGCCCAGATAAACCCGGTTGTGGGCGACATAAAGGGAAACTGCGATATGATAATATCCCATATAAAAAAAGCCCGGGAAGAAGGGGCTGATATTGTAGTATTCCCCGAACTGGCCCTTACCGGCTATCCTCCAGAAGACCTTCTGCTTAAAAATGCTTTCATCCGCGAGAATATGAGATACCTGGAAAAGATAAAAGATGAGGTCCATGGCATATCCGCCATAGTGGGCTTTGCATATGAAGAAGAAAGCGCCCTGTATAACTCTGCCGCGGTCATGTGCGGTAAAGACATCTGCTATATATATAATAAGCAGCATCTTCCCAATTACTCGGTGTTTGACGAGGAAAGGTATTTTAACCGGGGCAGCAGGAACTATATTTTTGACATCAACGGCCATCCGGTGGGGCTTAATATCTGCGAGGACATATTTTATGCTTCCGGCCCCGCAAAGGCCCAGGCCATAGCCGGAGGGGCGGAGCTCATTATAAATATATCGGCTTCCCCCTATCATGTAGGGAAAGTGGAGTCCAGGGAGAAGATGATAGCCGCCAGGGCAATAGATAATATAGTAAATATTGCATACCTTAATATGGCGGGGGGCCAGGGCGAGCTGGGATTTGACGGAAACAGCATGGTGGTAAATGAAAAGGGCATGGTGCTGGCCAGATGCCTTCCCTTTGCCGAAGACAGCCTGGTATTTGACATGGACCCCTCGACAGCATCTGCTGCCCGCACAAAAGATACCCGGTTCAGGAACCAGAAAAATTCCCTTAATGATGGTTTTGCTCCTATTGAAAAGGTAGACCTGGTCATAGGAAAGAACAGCAAAAAGATAATTCCCATAGGAGCTAAAACACCTCTTGAATACTCCGGCATCATCTCCTGCCGGGAAGAAGAGATACTCAAAGCCCTCATCCTGGGGTCCAGGGACTATATAATAAAGAACGGCTTTAAAAAGGTAGTGGTAGCCTTAAGCGGGGGCATAGATTCTGCTATTACTACTGTTATCGCCGCCCAGGCCATCGGGAAGGAAAATGTCAATACTGTTTTCATGCCTTCTGATTACTCCTCTGCCGAGAGCAGGAGGGATTCGGAAGAACTGGCCCGGAACCTGGGAATAGGACATGGTGTGATATCGATTTCCGGTATCTATGGCAAATACCTGGAAGAGCTTGCCGGCATCTTCAAGCATGATAGGATAAATGTAACCAAAGAAAATATACAGGCCCGGATAAGGGGCAGCATTATTATGGCCCTTTCCAATGAAAATGGATGGCTGGTTCTGTCTACCGGAAATAAGAGCGAGATAAGCGTTGGCTACTGCACTCTTTACGGCGATATGGTGGGAGGGTTCTCCCCCATTAAGGATGTCTACAAGACCATGGTATATTCCATCTGCAGGTTTATCAATAAAAAATACGGAAATATCATCCCGGAAAATATAATCACCCGGGCTCCTTCGGCAGAACTCAAACCCGGCCAGAAAGACCAGGACAGGCTGCCTCCCTATGATGTACTGGACCGCATACTTAATGCATATATCGAACAGGACCGGGGTTATAAGGCAATAATAGATATGGGTTTTGACCGGGCTATGGTAACCGATGTGATCAATATGGTGGACAACAATGAGTATAAGAGAAGACAGGGTTCTCCCGGAGTAAAGATAAGCGCCCGCGCCTTTGGCAAAGACAGGAGATACCCTATAACCAACAGGTATAGGATCGACAGCTGATGGACTTAATGCTGGACAATATGACGCTTTTTGAAAAAGCAGAAAAACTTATATACAGTTTTAAGAAGGATTCTTATTCCCATGGAGCCGGGGCTCTTTCCGGAATAGGACATGCGGCATCAGGCATTAGCAATAATGCAGTTTTATTCCGGGGGACTTTTTCGGGAATTGACAGCTATGCCGGTATAATGAAAAACAGCCTGGAAAAGTCCGGGGTGAAGCTTTACGGCATATTTAAAGGATCCCGGCCCAACACCCCCCGCCAGGACCTCATCCGGATTGCCGGCAGTATCAGGAAAAGTAATCCGGGCCTGGTCATAAGCCTGGGAGGCGGCAGCACCATAGATGCGGTAAAGGCTGGTATTGTCCTGGCAAAGCTGGGCGGAGAAATAGATGATTATCTGGGAGCAGGCCTGGTTGCGGCAAAGTTAAATGAAACAGGCTCAAGACTTATTCCCCATTTAGCCTGCCAGACACTGGCAGGCTCGGCTGCCCACCTTACCAGGTACTCTAATATAACAGACCTTGAGAAAGGGCAAAAAAAACTGATAGTAGATGATGCAATAGTACCGGAATATGCCATTTTTGATCACAGCACTACCTATGGTGTCCCCCCGGATATAAGCGCTGACGGGGGCTTTGACGGTCTTTCCCACCTGATAGAAGTTCTTTACAGCGCTGAAGGCGGTCCAGGCTTTGACCTGGCATACAGGATAGCGGAAACCGGTATAGAGCTGATAATAAGATATCTCCCCGGTGTTGTCCAGGAGCGGGACAACAGTGGATCCCGTGACGGGCTTTGCCTGGGAACTGACCTGGGCGGCTATGCCATAATGGTAGGGGGCACCAATGGAGGCCACCTTACCAGCTTTTCCCTGGTGGATATACTCAGCCACGGAAGGGCATGCGCCATAATGAATCCTTATTATTCAGTCTTTTTTGCTCCTGCTGTTGAGAGATCGTTAAGACTCATATCAGGGATACTGGCAAAATACGGTTATGCCGGGAAAGGTTTTGAGAAGCTTTCCGGGAGGAAGCTGGGCATATTTACAGCCCGGGCGCTTATAGGATTTGCCAAAAGCATGGGATATCCCACCAGGCTGGAAGAGATCGAAGGCTTCAGCCGGGGCCATATAGAAAAGGCTTTAGAAGCTGCCAGGGAACCTGCGCTTTCATCGAAACTCCAGAATATGCCCATTCCCCTTACTGCTGATATGGTAGACCGGTATATGGGAAAAGTATTGGAATCGGCAGCCGCAGGAGATCTTGACATGATAGAGAATTTATAAATCAGACCAGGGACCGGCATTTCGGGTAAACTTATACTTATAACTTATAAGAATTTCCTTACTCGTCTCAGGTCTATATCCCCCCGCCAATCGACATATTGGTGATTATCGGATACAGAAAATAGCCATTCGTTGCAGCACCAGTTAAAGAAAACTACTTAAATAGAAGAAAAAACAAA
>CAZDXU010000159.1:0-2693 GCA_964509585.1 uncultured Actinomycetota bacterium
TGGATGTATTCTCCCGGCAGATATCGGTCCTGGCAGAAAGCGGTGCAGACCTCATACTTATCGAGACCATAATGGATTTAAATGAAGCCCTGGCCGCAGTTGAAGCTGCCAGGAGTATCTCGGAAAGCATCCCTATCGCCTGCACCATGTCTTTTGGGGAAAACGGCGTGACCCTTATGGGTAATAAGGCAGGAGAATCGGCAGGAATCCTCCTGGATGCAGGATGCGATATAGTGGGGGCAAACTGCAGTGTGGGCTCCGATTCGATGCTGGAAATAGTAAAAAAGATAAGGTCAGCCTGGCCCGGTGCCCGGCTTATATTCCAGCCTAATGCGGGGCTTCCCGTCATCAGGGACGGCAGGACCGCATATAATGAGACCCCGGATATAATGGCGGATAATATCAGCCATTATCTTGCCTACGGGCCTTCCATAGTGGGTGCCTGCTGCGGCAGCACGCCTGACCATATAAGGAAAATAGCTTCTATGGTGTAGCTCTTTGCGCTCCGGAGCAAAAAATATACATTTTCAAGAATGGCAAATTATCCTAAAATAGATATATGGGATATATCATAAAGAGGTATAAATGGGAAAGAGCGAAGAAATAATCAAGGAAGATGAGATGTGGTGTCCCGAATGCGGCGCCCCTATTAAAAAAGGTTTCTTTACCTGCTCTAACTGCAAGATCAAGGTAAGGATGACCGCCGATATTAACCGGGATGAGGATAAAAATAATGCTCTGGTGTCAGGGGGGAAGCCGGAAAATACTCCGTCCGGCAGGAATCCTTTAAACAGTTCGGGCCATCCCCGGTACTGGAGATTTTAGGACCCGGGATTCTTATATTTCTAATCCATATATGATACTTACAGACAAAATAAATAATTATTTATGATTTTTTACCTGTTATATATAGCTTTCAACTTTCAGGTCTGTTTCAGAAGCTATAATATCAAAATGTGAGTCTGCGTGCAGGAGTGTTGATCCAGACTTTAAAGCAGCAGATGCTATTAATATATCTGTGGAAGGTATTGTAAGGCCTTTCCTCCTCAGGTCAAAAGATAACCTGCCGGCGCTTTCCCATAATTCAGCATCACAGGAAATCTCTTCAAGGGCTCCCATCCGGTTTTTTAGGCGTTCAAATTCTTCTTCGGTCCTGGTTCCTCCAAGTATCTCAAGCCTGATCATCCCAAAAGTTTTAACAATATCCAACATCAACAACTGGTCTATTCTCTTTTTTAATTGTGGAAGTGGTTTTTTTCTTAAAGCAAAAATCCATGCCGATGTATCTACAATGAACAATTATTGCTCCTTTCTTGATCTTTTAAGTTCTTCCAGGGTCAGGTCCAGGTCATAAGTGCCCAATTCACTTCTCAGGGCTTCTATATTTTTTTTATGCACCAGTTCTTTTAGCCCCTTCTCTATTGCCTCTTTTTTACTTTTGGCTTTTACTGCCTTTATAGCTTTCTCTAAAAGCATATCGTCAATAAAAACTGTTGTCTTTCCCATATTTACTCCAAATCTATACATATATTACTTACATATACATTATACATATAAAATATCGAATTCTCAAAGTAAATTTATATTAAAGTGTATAATCAGATCACTTCCTGCTCTTAAGCGCCTTTTCCACAGTGCTGTATTTATTTCCGGCATTCCAGAAAAGAAAGCCTTCTATGCCCAGGTCTTCGGCGGCTCTTATCTGGGCCAGTATCTCTGTCTCCGTATACCGCATACCCAGGCCGAATGCCTGGACCCAGGGGATGATGAGGCATTCCGTATCCCCTATCCTGGTAAGGCCCTTATCCAGTGTATACTTTACCACCTCATATGGATGGGCCTCTGGATCGCTGTATCCCAGGAAGCCGGAAGAATAATGTGACGGATAAGGCATGGGGTAGATGTAATCAAGATAGGGGACCATTTCCTCTATGAGCTGGCCTATGCCCTGGTCATTGTCTGCAATGAATACAAAACCAAAGACATCTGCAGATATCTTTACCGGATAATTCCCGGCAGCCTCCCTTACGGCCTTCAGGAACCCGGTTACCGCCCATGTTTTTTCCCGGTCAAATTTATTGGCGGGAAACCGCGCCATGGAAATATTTCCCCTGGCGGGCGCCCTGACATAGTCAAACTGGACTTCATCCACTCCCCTGCTGATAAGCTCCAGCACCAGGTCTATATAATGATCCCACATCTCCTGGTTGTAAACATCAAGCCAGTAGCCTCCATCCAGGTATATCCGGGACCCCGTTATTTTATCCTGAACAGCCAGGTCCGGCCGGGCCTTTGTTATGACCCCGTCCTTAAACAATACCACCCTGGCTATGCTGTATATGCCCCTTTCATCCATCTCCTCAAGCCTTTTTTCCAGATCATAGAGCTGCCGGACAGAACCGGTCTCCAGAAAGAAATCCAGACGGCAGTCATATGATATCTCTCCCGAGTCTTCCTTGGCATTAAAGACTATGGCATTAAGTTCTGTCTCCTCTATCATCCTGTATACGTCCTGCATCTTTTCGTCTGAGGCCATACTGTAGCCGGTAAGGTAAACAGCCTTCTGGGCGCCGGATATGATCTTTCCTTCTTTCATATTATAGGTCCATATAAAATCAGGGTAGTCGGGGTCGAATGCTGAAAGACCCGAAACCGGGACCAGTGTGATGATCATTAATACCAGCAAAGCCAGG
>CAZDXU010000160.1:0-3603 GCA_964509585.1 uncultured Actinomycetota bacterium
CCACTATCGATTTCTTGTTTTTCCGGTCAAAGAACAACTGGGACACACTCCTGGATTCCAGGATAGCCATCCTTGTCTCATTCTGATCGGAGCTTATCAACAATTCCTTTTTCAATTTCTCACGTACTCCTTCTTAAAAAATATTTAAAAATAAAAAAATAATAATTTAAAATATAACCTATTTTAAAACTAAAACCGCAACACCTCAAATGGCGTCAGTTTTTCTCCGTCTTTCAGGATGAATAATTGTTTTCTCAGGACCCTCTTTATGCTTATATCTGTGCCGCTGAATGCCCTTTTCAGGGCTTCCAGGAGATCCCTTAACTTAAATACCCTGTCATTCCTGTTTTTTGCCGTCTTTGTATATCCGTATATCATGATCCTGTCCTCTTTCTGCCCTTCATCCCCCCCTGCAGCAGCCTGGTATACAGAATCCTGCATGCCCGGGTCCTGCAGCACCCGGTTCACCAGTTCCCGGAGACTGCCCGCAGTCCTGTCTCCTGCCAGGCATATCTCATACTCTGCTATATCTGCCTGGCTCATCAGGCTTTTTACTCCTGCAGGCATTTCCATGGCGCCGCTTATGATGATCTTTCCTTCTAGTTTGAGGTTCATCACAGAGACAAAGTCCTCCGGGGAGATATATTCCAGCAGTGTCACATCAGCATACTCGGCTTCGCTTTCCGCGCCCAGGGGAATAGGCGGGCCAAAATTTATCAATGGTCTGGGGTTAAAGCCTGCTGAATACTTTACCCTTATCCCGGCGCGCCTCATAGCCCTTATTATCACATTTATCATGTCCAGATGTGACAGGTATTTAAGCATGCCTGTCTTGGAGAACCTGAACCTTAGCTTTTTTTCCATAGATCACTTACCTGCCCTTATCATATCCTGGGCCTTCCTGTAGCCGGATAAAAAGACCTGTTTTTTTATCCCGATGTCAACCGTATCCCAGGGCAGTATCTCATCGGTTTCATATTCCCGGCCGGCATATGAGCCTGCATCCATATTGCTTTCTTTGAAGGCTTCGGACCAGGCAGCAGGATTGAAATGGTCCGTCCAGTTGTCAAAACGGGCTCCGTTTTTCCAGGCTGCCAGTATCACCCTGCTCATCCGGGTATCGCCGCGAGACAGGGCGCACTCGATCCTGCTTCTTTCGATGTCGCTCCAGCTTATGTTTATATGCCTGCCGGGGACATTGTCCAGGATGATCCTGAACTTTTTTTCCAGGACTTTTCTTTTTTCCTGGGGAGCCCACTGAAAAGGGGTAAACGGCTTGGGATTGAACACATTTATACTTACATTCATGCTAAACCTTCCCCTCTTTTTCCCCGGCATGGCTTTCCTGGCCCTTGATGCTATGCGGCATATAAGGGATGCTATCTCCTCTGCGTCTTCCAGTGTCTCGCCGGGAAAGCCTATCATAAAATACAGCTTTATCTTCTCCCAGCCCTTTCCCAGCGCAGAATCAATGCATTCCATTATCTGGATCTCGGTAATATTCTTATTTATTATATCCCTTATCCTCTGGCTTCCTGCTTCGGGAGCAAATGTAAGTCCTGTCTTTCTTCCCTGCTGCACAAGTTGGGTCATCCTGAGGCCGAAATTATCAAGCCTCATGGAAGGCAGGGACATGGAAAGCTTCTGGTCCTTAGTTTTTTCCCGCAATCCCCCTATTAGCTGTTCCAGTCCCCTGTAATCGGTGGTGGATAGGGAAAGGAACGATATCTCATCATAACCGGTATTTTGAAGCCCCTCCAGGCACTGGCCGACAAGACTGGCGGCATCCCTTGACCTTACCGGCCGGTAGATAAAACCGGCCTGGCAGAACCTGCACCCCCGTCCGCAGCCCCGCATTATCTCCACCGCATAGCGGTCATGTACCGTCCTTATATTGGGTATTACCGGCCGGGTTATTATGCTATGGCTGTCAAGATCTGCCACGGCTGCTTTTTTTACTTTTCCCGGAGGCTCGATCTTTTCTATCCTGCCTGAGGATGAATAATGGTACTTATAAACGGAAGGAATATATATTCCGTCAAGACCGGAGATCTCCTCCAGGAACTTTTTCTTGCTGACCTTTCCCGCCCTGTATCCGGAGAGCCTTTCCAGTATGGGGACGATCATCTCTTCGCCGTCCCCTATGAGCATGAAATCCATAAAAGCCGACATGGGCGCCGGGTTGAATACCGCCGGACCCCCGGCGCATATGACAGGGTCGCGGGGCCGTCTTTTTTCCGCCACCGGCTCCAGGCCGGAAAGGTCGAGCATATTGAGCACATTGGTATAGAGCAGCTCATGCTGAAGGCTGAAACCTATAAGGTCAAAACTTTCAAGCATTATGCGGTTTTCCAGGGAAAAAAGCCTTATGCCTTCCTTCCTCATGGCTTCTTCCATATCCGTCCAGGGAGCAAAGACCCTTTCGGCAGAAAAATCTTTATGGCTGTTTATTATGCCGTATAATATCTGAAGTCCCAGGTTGGGCATCCCCACATCATAGATATCGGGAAATGCCAGGGCCGCCAGCACGCTATTGCCATCCAGGTCCTGGGGCCTTTTGCTTGAGACCCCTATTTCCTGGTCTATATACCTTCCCGGCTTTTCCACATCCTGTAAAATATCCTGGAGCCTGCCGTATGATAATATCTTTATATTATCCATATTTTTCCTATATTGGTCCGGAGAAATATTCATATGCTATCTCATGGTCCTTGCGGGTATCCCTGTATATATTGACTGTCGATACCAGGGCTGCCCCCAGCATGGTTGATAAAAGACTGGAACCGCCGGAGCTGAGGAAGGGAAGCGGTATACCGATTATGGGCATTATCCCTATAGTCATCCCAATATTTATGACTACCTGGGTAATTATCATAAAGCCTACTCCGGAAGCAGCCAGCATCCCGAAACTATTGTTGGCTCTGGATGCTATGGCAAAACATCTCCATATGATAAAACCCAGAAGCGCTATTACCATAAAACCTCCCATAAATCCCAGCTCTTCGCCTATAACCGAGAATATGAAGTCGGTATGGTGTTCCGGCACATAACTGAGGTTGGTCTGGGTTCCCAGAAAAAGACCCTTGCCTGTAAGTCCTCCCGAGCCTATGGCCAGTTTGGACTGGTAAAGGTTATACCCGGCTCCCGCAGTAGAGACATCCGGCCTCAAAAATATCAGTATCCTGTCAAGCTGGTACTGTTTTATTACACCCATCCTGAGGGCCCAGAAGAATCCTCCCGCGGCTGCCGCCATTATTGCCAGGACATAGAAAAAATTGGCTCCGGAGACAAAAAGCATACCCACAAATATCACCAGGTAGATAATGGCGGTGCCGAAGTCAGGCTCCAGGAGCACCAGTATGATAAAGATGACTGCCGCCAGGCATGCCGGGGCTACTTTTTTGAAGGATATATGGTTTTCCTTTTCTGTCCTGCGTTTTGAAAGGATGGCCGATAATGTTATTATCATAAACACCTTGGCAAATTCCGAAGGCTGGATGGGAGAAAGGCCCAGGTCTATCCAGCTTTTGGAGCCATGGACTTCATATCCGAATAAAAGGACTGCAATAAGCGATAATATGCCCAGGCCGGCAGCAATCCACC
>CAZDXU010000161.1:0-4744 GCA_964509585.1 uncultured Actinomycetota bacterium
AGGGCAAATTCCAGTGCGGATTGCCCGCTTATATTTTTTATTTCTTTTATATTATATACTGATCTCATGATCCCGCCCTTCATATTTGATTGATCCTGGCTGCCTTATCCTGTTACTGCAAACCCTCATACAAGATTTGATATCTTCTCGAATGCTTTTGATATTATCTCTACCATATAGGGTTTGCCCACGGCCACAAGTACAGCACTTATGATCCCGGCTATCACCATTACCATTGCGTACTCCAGGGTCGACTGTCCCTTCTGGCATAAGAGAAGTCTCTTCTTCAGGTAATCTGAAGCTTTAAACAGTACTGTCATGCCCGCCCCCTGTCTCCCTGATATTCTCTCTCTTCATGCTTTTTCTCCTTTCTTTTATGCATTTGTATAAATATACTAATAATCTAGCATATAATATTATTTATGTAAATGCATAATTATATAAATTTTGGCTGATTTAAGAGGCCCGTATTCCGGTCATGCCTATAAAGGAATTATCTGGACAGCGCAGGAGCAAGTGAGTCGATGGTTGAGGAACTGAAGCCTCCGACCTGTATTGCAGCAGAGATACCAGGTAGAAGATCATAGGCAGCCTGAAGATTTTTCCAATGATTGTTTTTGTTATTCTTTCTTAAAGCGGAGACTATGCAGAAAAGATTATTTATTATTGTTATTAAATGCAGCCTCTATTATTTTTCTTGTTTCCTCAAGATTTAAAAAATCCTTCGGAGTCAGGACATTGATATCCAAATCCTTATAATCTGTGATATTCCTGGTAATCAGGTTACTGACATTATTATTTACACAGATGAAATACTGGATCCCGTCTTCAAAATCTTTTATATCCGAACTTAATGATTCTCCTACTTCCTTATCCGTAAATGGAAGTATGCTTAAAAAAGACCTTAATTTTGATATTGCTTTTAGGGCAGTCTTATCATCCTTATTGCTGCTGATTATATAATAGCAATTGGCCAGTATGAGGGAGGATGTAAATCCGGAAAAGACATTTTTCTCAACCAGGGACATGACTTCCTGTGAAAATATAAAATGTGGTTCTCTTCTAAAAGCCACATCAAGTATTACATCTGTATCCAGAAATATTTTTTTCTTCATAGAAACTTCTTGTTTAAGGCTTCTTCCAAAAGCTCCCTGTCAGGTTTTTTGGCGGGAAGACCTGCTATCCCGGATAGTTCCCGGGTTATTGGGCCTGTTTTATGATCATGGATCCCGGAAGATAGAGACTTAAAATAAAGCTCCACTATTCCGGATAGACTTATATTGTTTTTTTTGGCATATTCTTTCGCAGCCTCTATTATTTCCTTATCCAGTGTAAGCGTCAGTTTTGTTGCCATTTTTTCTCCAGGATATTTTTCATTATTACACGTACAATATATTATTATTTACACGTGTTTGTCAAATGATAATTTTATTGTTTATACGGATTTTTTTATTGGAATATTTTTCAGAAACAAATTATTTAAAGCACTCTTTGCTTATTCTTCCAGGCCTATTTGTCAAATATTCCCAGATCCAGCAGCTTCAAGCAGTGAAAAACCCTCATTACGAAAACTGTATCGCCGGTTATCTTAAAAATTGTCCTATCTTAGATCTTCTTCTCCGGCCTATCCTCTGCCATCCACTGTGTATGGTATTCCTGGTAGGTTCCGTCATCCTTTGTCTCTATCTCCGGGCTGTCCTTTCTTAGCTTAAAGTATCCATGGGCCCCGAAGTAGTCCCTCTGCTGGGCAGCTACCTGGGCCGATACCATTACAGGAGATGCCATCTGTAGTATATAATCATAAGATGAGTCCATAGCCAGTGTGGGTACGCCTGCCCTGTGAGCTACTTCTATAAAGGCAGCCAGGCTTTTCAGGTTTTTGTTAATAAAGTCAGAAAAGTAAGGAGCTTCCATAAGATTGGCCAGTTTCTTATTACTTTCATATTCTTCTGTTATCCTTGATAAAAACTGAGCCCTTATTATGCATCCTGCCCTCCAGCCCGAGGATATGGTACCCATATCAAGGTCCCAGCCGTATTTTTCTGATGCTGCCTCCATTAGGGCAAACCCCTGGGCATATGATGATATCTTGGCAATATACAGGGCGTCATGGGCTATCTTTGCAAACTCTTCAGGGTCACCATTATAGTCAGAAGGGCTTACTCTTAGCTTATCTGATACGGAAATCCTTATATCCTTATCCTGGCTCATCTCCCGGGAGAATACGGCTGAGGCTATGGTGGGTATGGGGACAAGAAGCTTAAGTGCTGATGCCACCGTCCAGGTGCCGGTTCCCTTCATGCGGGTAATATCTGCTGTTGCATCTACCAGATACCTGTCAGATTTCTTATCTTTCTCCCTCATGCCCTTACCGGTTATCTCTATAAGGTAGGAGGAAAGGATATCATCATCACTATTCCAGGACTCCATTGTGTCTGCAATGGCCTCTGCATCATAGCCCAGGGCATTCTTTAATGCCCAGACAGTCTCTCCAATCAGGGCCATATCCCCGTACTCTATGCCGTTATGCACCATCTTGACAAAATGCCCGGCTCCGCCAGGACCTATATGGGATACGCAGGGGGTGCCGTCATCTGCTTTGGCTGATATGTTTTCAAATATGTCTTTTACCAGGTTGTAGGCTTCTTTTGTCCCTCCGGGCATCATTGCCGGGCCTAAAAGGGCTCCTTCTTCTCCTCCGGATACCCCGGTACCTATATAGAGGATATTTTTATCCTTTAGCATTTTCCCCCTTCTTATAGTGTCCTTGTAGAAGGAGTTTCCCCCGTCTATTATGAGGTCGCCTTTAGATAGGAGGGGGATAAGGGCATCTATGGTCTTATCTACGGGATCTCCTGCCTTTACCATAAGCATCACCAGCCTGGGTGTCTTAAGGGAGGCTGTAAGTTCCTTCAGGCTGTAGCAGGCTTTTATGTCTTTGCCTTTTGCTTTTTCTTCCATGAACTGCCGTGTTCGCTCACCTGTCCTGTTGTATGCGGCTGCCGAATAGCCTTTTGATTCCATATTTAGGACAAGGTTCTGCCCCATAACTGCAAGTCCTATAAGGGCTATGTCATACTTTGGCATATGTATCTCCTTTAAAACTATCTGTTAACTGTGTGCCATCTATATGCTTTCTATGTTACCGGGGTAATCTCAATTAGAAATATCGACCCGGCACCCAAAATATCAACCTTATATCTCTATAGTTATATTCTAGCAGATATACTTGAGTAATTTTACCGCCGCTATGACCCTTGATTTCCCCAGAATTATCAAGCTGGACAATCCATTATTATATGAGATTTAATTTATCATATCCTAACATTTCTTTCTTGTCTTTCGTTATATATTAAAAACACAAAAACAGATGGAGGAAAAATGTTAAAGAAGATCATTTTAGGCATTGTCATAACAGCCGTTCTTTCGGTCACGGCTTTTGGGACTGTATATGCCTACCAGAAGGAAAAAACCCTGGCTGATAGAGTCAATGCCGGGCAGGATCAGGTAACAAATTATGGTCCAGGTCTCGGACAGGGTATCGGGGATTGTGAAGAAGGAGAAGACTGCCTCAGGGAAGAGGAAAGAGTCCGGAATAACCTGCGGCTCAGGGAAAATGAGGATTCTGCCTGTGCTGAACAGGATGGCGAAGAGAACAGGTGGCAGCACCGCTATGAATATGAAGAACAGTTCTCCGGGGATGGATGCGGCGAATGCTTTGGAAAAGAGCAGGATAGCGGAACAAACAGCAATACCGGTAAAGGAAATAATGGCAATGGAAGAAACATAAGATGAGTATAAAGATAAGATTAAAATTAGTAGTGGATATACTGCTTTTCCTGGCAGGAATGGTAAGCATTGTGACAGGAATAACACTCCTTATACTTCCTTCAGGTCCCGGCACAAGGGCTGGCCTTGCCGGAACTTCTTCTATCCTGGATATAACCACCAGGTCAGGACTGAGGCTCTGGCATGACTGGAGCTCAATTATTATAATAGCACTTATATTGCTCCACCTGGCGCTAAACTGGAGGATATTACTCTGTTATATGAGAAATGCTTTCAGGCCGGCGCCCCAGAAGCTTTAACAATCTTATATCCAGATATATAATCATTAATAATTATATATCTGGATATTAACCCATTGATGAGCAGCATTGAAGACTATATAAATAAATATAGGAAGACCGGAGACAGGAAGTGGTTCAGCCTGATCTATGAACAGACAATGCCCCGCATATACAGGTATTTTTATTTCAAGACCATGCAGAGGGAGCTGTCTGAGGATCTTACCAGCGAAGTGTTTATTAGGGTATACAGGAATTTAAGAAATACCAGCCTGGACGGAAAGACCTTTATATCATGGATATACCGTATAGCACATAATTTGCTGGTAGATCATTTCAGGAAAGAAAATAAAGCGGGACAGCCCGCCCATGAGTTTTCTGATAATACCCTGGTCTCAGATGAAGAAGTGCTGAAGCAGGAAAGCTCTTACCTGAAAAAGGAACTGGACCTGCAAAGGCCGGAACTGGTATCGGCAATAAGCACACTTACCAGCCTGCAGAAGGATGTCATAATGCTGAGATTTGTGGAGGATATGGATTATACCGCCATAGCCAGGATATTTGGCAAAAACAGGGGGACCATAAGGGGCATAGTCTTCAGGGCGGTGGAAAAAATAAGAAAAGAGATGAACCGGAGTGATGGATAGAAAGACACAGGGAATAATAGACAAATGCCA
>CAZDXU010000162.1:0-1764 GCA_964509585.1 uncultured Actinomycetota bacterium
ATATACTCTTTAATTGTAACAGTATAATAATTTTAGTAAATACAGGGATTTTTCATGATATATTATGAGTTATTTAAATTACTTTTCTGGTTATCCCCTGTCCGGCATATCGGGATTACTGTCAGGCCCAAAGTATTTCAGCATGACCAGGGGTTCATATCCGGTATTATGGATAGTCACTCCTTTTACAGCAGTATCATAGGGTGCAAAAAACTCATCCCTGGTAAGCTCGCCGTACCTTATCATGGTAGGTGATTCCACCTGGATGCCGTTTAATTCCCCATGCCCCTGGATGATAAGCATCCCGTAAGGGCCGGTATCCTTTATGATGACTTTTGCCCCGGAATATACGGTCAGCTCCTTGGTAGAGAATACCTCCTCTCCATCTATCCTTCCATATACCACCCATTTCTCCTGGCAGCTGTCAGGAAAGGAGCTTTTTAGCTCCACAGGAGGAAGGAAAAACCTGGCCTTAAAATCAGGGACAATATTAAGCTCCCAGTTAAGGCTGCCAATTATATGATCCAGGTCATCTTTTTTATCATCAGGTATATCCTTGGAAAGAAGAGCCCTGTCTATGGGTTTTCCTGAGGGCAGGGATTCAAACATCATATATACATCTGAAGCCCACTGGGGCTCAAAAGTGCACAGGGACCCGGGTGCATGGAGGATACCGGGAGGGATCAGCCAGCCTGTTCCCAGTTCCAGCCTGTAGGCCCTGGTAAGGTCAAGTATTTTGTTATCGCCCCGGTCAAATGCAGCCAGGCATTTTTTAAGGTCATCCCTGCTGGTACCGGGTTCCAGTCCGAAAAATGTATAGGGGAAAGAGTCTGGCTGGAAATTATACTGGGCCGGGAAATAATATGCTTCCGGCTTACCTTCGGCCCCAACCTGGCGGGCATAATCATGGTCTATGTGGACATGATGAGGCAGGGGCTCCATATTATCAAAAAACTTGGCAAATATCTTCCACCCTCCCCACTTTGACATTATCTTTTCTCCCAGTATGCCGGTACCTTCTTCCTCAATAAGGCTCTTTAACAGCATCCTCTCTTTTCCGGCTACCGCATATGAAAGACCTTCATCTTCTGGTGTGCCGGGCCCATTATCCGCCCTGACCGTGGAGGCAAACCACCTTTCATCTATCCCTCCCCTGTGTGCGCCCAGGGCAAAAAGGTCATCCGGGTGGAGCCTCAGTCTCCGTCCGGGAATACAGAAAGCCCTGGGGACCCAGGAAGGCGCCAGGTGCAAAAGCCCGTTATTAAGTTCCAGTGCATTATTTAAGAATTTTTTAGTTTCTTTACTCATTTTTATAGCCCCCTATCCCCATTATTTTATATTCCTAGACTAATCTTTTTTTCTTTTAAAATCAAAACTTAAATAATTTACTTTAATATTTTTTCACAAATAATGTATTATATTGGATAAATCTGGCATTCCCGGTAAAAAAGATATTTTTATGGACACTTTAGAAATAACTAAAGACTTTCTGTATATTATGGGCAGTTTTTTACTTGGCTCCTTACCTTTCTGCTATATCCTGGCAAGGCTTGCCGGCGGGAAAAACCTTAAGGAGATAGGCGACAAAAACCCGGGAGGATGGAATCTTGCATTCAATGTATCAAAAATATGGGGGCTTACAGGAATAATACTTGATATGGCAAAAGGCTATTTTTCATATTATATCGTACTTAGCCTGGCATATGAAAGCAGCACTTCTATTATGGGCACAAACCACAATCAGCTGATCGCTGTACTTGCCGG
>CAZDXU010000163.1:0-5265 GCA_964509585.1 uncultured Actinomycetota bacterium
AGTCCTTCTTTATCGGTCTTAAGGGATTTGCTGCAGATCACAACCTTATCCCTTATGCCTTTAAGGGCCTTTCCCAGTATCTCCTCACTGTTGGGATACATATGGGCGGTATCTATTAGATTGATGCCTTCATCCACAGATGCCCTGATAAGGTCTATTGCATCCTTTTCCGGGACCCTGCAGATCTGGACAGCGCCCAATCCGAACTGCGATACCTTAAGGCCGGTCTTCCCCAGTTTTTTGTAATTCATCATCTCTCCCTATCACGGATATTTTTATATTAGTATACCTATTCCAGGATACAGTTTACAGACTCCCATTATATTTGATGCCGGAGGCAGGAATTATCTCTCTATAAACGCCAATGCTTGATAGCTTTTTTTAAGCAAAGATATCTAATAGTCATCCCGGCCGGATCAGAAGGTGATGACCTTGCTTCCCTGTTTAAGATACTGTGTGAGCGGAAGCCCCATAGGCTTTACATCAAAACCCATATCGGCAAGTTTTTTGGATACCCTGTACATATCGGCACAGGTTATACAGGCTTCCAGTTTTACTCCCGCATCTTTTAATCTCTTCAGGTAATCCTGGAGTTCCAGATCCTCGGTTATGAGCTTTGAAGAAGGTCCCCATATTACAAGGGTGACTTCTTTCCACCAGCCATTAAGTCTGGAATTAAGGGTGTACATAAATACCATCTTCTCGGCAACCTCCCTGTCGCCGCTGGTCCATACTACCACCAGGCTGTCTTTTTCCTGTCCTGACATCCTATCCTCCCTGTACATCTGTATTTCCATTATTTTATAATAATTCTTGGTCATTTATAATATCATCAAAATAACTATATAATTACAGAAACAATAAAAAATGATGAAGTCTGGGACTATGAATAATAAAAGGAGGACCGGAATGCTGGCAAATCTTATTTTTTCCAGGTTTAACAGCTGAAAGAGGTCATTATTAAAACTTTAATGGATAGAATTCGTTTATAGAGTAACAGGGTTGTCAATATTCCCTGAGATACGGTTTGACAATTTATATGATATTTAATAGAAATAATTTTAAGCAGGATATAATAATATTAGAACCACAATGAACCTGCAGAAGGAGGCAAACAGTTAGATGAAGATATTAATGGTATATCCGGATTATGAAAATACATTCTGGGGTTTTAAAAAGATATTGAAGCTTCTGGGAAAGAAGGCATCTTTTCCGCCTCTCGGACTTCTTACCATCGGAGCCATGCTTCCGTCCCAATGGGAAAAGAAGCTGGTAGATATGAATACTGACAAGCTGAAGGAAAAGGATATCAGATGGGCCGACTATGTATTTGTCAGCGCCATGATAGTCCAGAAGGAACAGGCCAGGGAGGTTATCGAGCTGGCACAAAAAATGGGAAAGCCGGTAGTTGCCGGGGGACCGCTCTTTACCACCGGATATGAGGACTTTCCAGAAGTCGACCACCTGGTGCTGGGTGAAGTAGAGGATTATTTCCCCGAAGTCATGGAAGACCTGGAAAATGGAAAGCTTAAGAAGATGTATAAAAACAGCTGCTTTCCCGATATATCAAGGACGGTGACTCCTGACTGGAGCCTTATTAAACCTTCATATTATAATTCCATGTGTATCCAGTTTTCCAGGGGATGCCCCTTTAACTGTGAGTTCTGCGACATAGTACAGCTGAACGGCAGGATCCCCAGGTTAAAGTCCGTGGAACAGATACTGGAAGAGATGGAATCCCTCTACCTGGCCGGCTGGAGAGCCGGTGTGTTCTTTGTGGATGATAATTTTATCGGCAATAAAAGCATGCTTAAAAAATACCATCTTCCCGCCATAATCAAATGGCAGAAGGAAAAGAATTATCCATTTTCTTTCAATACCCAGGTATCCATAAACCTTTCTGATGATAAGGAACTTATCGATCTCATGGCAAAGGCCGGATTTACTGCTGTATTTGTGGGGATCGAGACACCCGATGCTGAAGGCCTGAAAGAATGCGGAAAGATGCAGAACCAGAACCGGGACCTGGTAGATTCGGTAAAGACCATACAGAATGGAGGCCTTGAGGTGCAGGGCGGATTTATCGTAGGCTTTGACAGCGACCAGCCTTCGATATTCCAGAGGCAGATCGATTTTATCCAGCAGAGCGGCATTGTCACTGCCATGGTGGGAATACTCACAGCACTTCCCAAGACCAGGCTGTACCAGCGGTTAAAAGAGACCAACAGGCTGGTAAAGGATGCCAGCGGCAATAATGTCGAGGCTACTCTTAATTTCATACCCAAGATGGATAGGGACATGCTTATAAAAGGATATAAGAAAGTCCTGGCTACCATATATTCTCCCAGGGAATATTATGAAAGGATAAAGACTCTTTTGATGGAATATAAACCGGTAAAGTTAAAGACTCCAAAGATCAGGTTCTACCACATAAGGGCTTTTATCAGTTCAATATGGTTGCTGGGAATAAAAGAAAAAGGCAGGAGATATTTCTGGAAACTTCTGGCCTGGAGCCTTGTAAAGAAACCTTCAATGTTTCCCTATGCTATCGGTTTTTCCCTTGTAGGATTGCACTTCAGGTCACTGGCTGCATAATAAAGGATCTGAATACTTTTTTATAAGTGCCTGTCATTTGTCAGGCACTTATATTGCCGGTAGATCAGAATATCCCTCTCCTGTGCCCTTGGTCTAATGCCATTTATCTATGAAATGGAATCTACTATATCCTAGTAGTAGAGATCAAGTCTTATATTATATTAAAATAATACAGCTATAATATAAATATGATATCTAATCTATTAACCATAACCTGAATAAATCAGGTCTTACAAATATTTTTTACCCAACTATCCCCTATTTGTGCTATAATATTTATACAAATACAGCCTGTAGGAAGAACAATCGCAGAAAACTATTTGCCCTCTATGCAATATTCATAAAGCATATCTATATAGCCATGGCATAATGATTTAATAGGATCTCTGGAGTAAGGATGTACCTGAAAAGAAATTTGATCTCTGTTGACATTAAGAGAATAGTTAGGGCTATACTTAAGCTCCCGGCCAGATTGCTTTTTATTCACCCTGCCAGGTGGTAGTTTAGCAGATGAAACCCCTGATCCCGGCGCAGGAACCTGTCTGGGAAACGGCTCCTAATCCGTGGTATCTGATTGCCCGGCATCCTGCAAGCCGTTGCTGGGCACTATAGTTATATACATCCCCACCCGGGAAATATAGTCCCTGTATGTGTTTCCATGCATGCTGATAAGGAACTTTTCCTCCGCTAATGCCTGGAGATGGAGTATGACAGCTATTACCGCCGCAAACATAAGGAAGACAAGATTTGCACTAAGCAGGAAAACTGAAAAGAAATATAGGTCAAAGAACATATAGATAGGATGCCTTGAATAGCTGTATATATCTCCGGTGACCAGCCTGCCGGGATGTATCCTGTCTATGCCGAGCCTCCAGGAATTCCCCAGGGCCAGCTGGGCTGTTACAAAAATGGCAAAAGCCATCAAAAGCATTATCAGGCCTATTATTTTTACCCAGATAGCGTCAATTGAGCTTATCCGTAAATATGAAAGCCAGGAATAAAAACCTTCATGCAGATGATATAGGAGCATGAAGGCTATCCATATATTTACTACCAGTACAGACAGGATGCTGAAAAGGCTATTTCCCTTCTCCCTGCCTGAACCCAATATAATAGCATTAAGCCTTTCTTTTCTTCTGAGGTAAAAGGTCTTTCCCATAAGCAATAACAGGAAGGCAGCAGTACTTGATATCTGTATCCACCTTACTGCCTCATCAAAGATCAGCAAAAAACCAGACTCCTTTTTATATATATTATTCTATTCCTTCTCATATGCCCTTATCCTTTTCTGATTGATATTCTATTTTCCTTAACCTGCCAGCACATGTCTCGGGCAGTATATGGTTTATATTCATACCTGAACCTATCTCGAAACCGGCTCTGGTATTAAGCCTGGGCATTATCTCCAGGTGCCAGTGATAATAACTGCTGCCGCACTGATCCATAGTACTGTTGTCTATAACAAAATTGTAATCAGGATCATCCAGCAGGGCATGCAGCCTGCCCAGGACTTCCTGGAGTATCCCTGCCAGCCCGGATATACCCCTTTCGTCTGTCTCGGCAAAACAGGCCATATGCTTCTTCGGATAGATTATTATATTATAGGGAACTGATGAGGCATACGGAGCCAGGGCTATAAATCCCTGGTTTTCACAGATGATCCTTTTGTCTGCCTTTATCTCATGCTTGATGATATCACAGTAAACGCATCTTCCCTGCTCCTCAAAATAGTTCCTGGATTCTATTATCTTGTTCCTTATATATTCAGGCACAAAAGGTATAGCTACCAGCTGTGAGTGTGGATGTTCAAGCGATGCACCGGCCTTATTGCCGTGATTCTTAAATATTATTACCAGCTGGTTCTTAAACTTGCTGCTTACATCGATAAACCTCTTCCTGTAGGCCTTCATTATCTTCTCTACATGCCCCTTATCCATTTTTATTATATTGTCATCATGCCAGGGAGACTCGATTATTACTTCATGCTCGCCTATTCCATCGATAGAGAGGTAGGGACCTTCCGAATGCAGTTCTTCAAACGACCCTTCCTCAAATGCCTCCATTGACTGGACTGCAGGAAATTTGTTTTTTACTACCCTTACCGCCCAGTTTTTGCCGCCGTTTATGACCAGAAGCGGCTCCGTAGTTTGTTCTTCGTTTCCGGCGCAGAAAGGACAATCCAGCTCATATCTGCTGAGCTTCTTTTCAGTTTTTTTCTTTTTAAAACAATAGGGCCTTTCCCCTCTTTTTTCCGAAAATATCGTCCAGTCTTTTGTGGAAAGGTCCTGCCTTATTACAGATGACATCAGCCATCCTTCCGGTTTAATATAATTATCAATTCCTAAATCACGATTAATATAATAATATTAACAAAAAGATATTAAATCAATTTCTATTGCCCGGGTACTGGGAAAATATATTATGGAAATGCATATAGACGAGTTTGAAAAGATAGTAGAGGAAGTACTGGAGAGTGTTCCCCAGAAATTCAAGGATAAATTTGAGAATATAGAATTTTTGATCGATGAAGAGAGCGCCAGTCCCTTTCTCTCAAAACATACAACAAGGCCGCACTATACCCTGGGCCTCTATCATGGCGTGCCCATGACCCGGAAGACTCACAGGGGACAGCGGTTTCCGGACCGCATAATAATATACAAAAAGTCCATC
>CAZDXU010000164.1:0-9596 GCA_964509585.1 uncultured Actinomycetota bacterium
TTATATCCAGGTGCGAGGTCGGTTCATCCAGCAAGAGTATGGGGCTGTCCTGGGCCAGCGCCTGGGCGATTATTACCCTCTGCTTCTCGCCGCCTGATAATTCATCATATTTTCTTTCAGCAAAATCCGTGATGCTGGCTTTTTCCATCACTTCCCTTACTACCTGTATATCCCGGGGGCCCTCACCCCCGAACCTGGAGATATAGGGGTGCCTTCCCATCAGGACCATCTCCTGCACGGAAAAACTAAAACCCGGGCTGGTATACTGGGGTACAACGGCTATATTCCTGGCAATTTCCCGGGAATTCATGGACCTGATATCCTTTCCGTTTACCTCGATCTTTCCTTCAAAATCCTTAAACACTTTGCTTATCACATTTACCAGGGTGCTCTTTCCTGCCCCATTTGGTCCCAGGATAGATACAAAGCTGCCTTCTTTAATATCAAAACTGATATCATTGATTATCCTTTTATGATCATATGAAAAGGACAGGTCTTTTACAGATAATATGTTTCTGCCATTATCCATCAAAAAACCCGCTGTCTCGATCTTACCAGTAAATACAGGAAAAAGGGCACCCCTACTATCGATGTTATTATCCCCACGGGTATCTCCCTGGGCATAAGCGCGGTACGGGCAATAGTATCTGAGATTAGCAGCACTATGCCTCCGGCCAGGGCTGATGCCGGGAATAGTATTTTATGGTCAGGGCCTACTATAAGCCTGAGTATATGCGGGGTTATAAGGCCTACAAAACCTATTATCCCGCTTACAGACACCGCCATGGCAGCGATCACCGAGGCTAGTACCAGAAGTGTCCTTTTGACTTTTTCTGTCTGCACTCCCATCTGGATCGCCCTTTCATCTCCCATAGAGATAATATTCAGGTCCCGCATATAAAAACCGCTGACTATGACCAGGATCATTATTACAGGGGTAATTATATACAGCTTCTGCCAGGATGCTGCCGTCAATCCCCCCATCAGCCAGAAGACTATTCTTGCCAGGTCATTCGCCTTAAATATCATCACCATGGAAGTCATGGCGCTGAGCATTGCCGAGAGGGCAATGCCGGAAAGCAGCAGCGTGACCACCGATACCCTGCCCCGGAAAGAAGCTATGCCGTAGACCAGGAATGTGGTGCCCAGCGCCCCCGTGAGGGCAAAGATGGTGGTCAGGGAAATATTCAGCAGGATGAAAGCCGAACTGAAAAAAAGAGCCAGTGCGGCCCCGAAGGCAGCTCCGGCAGACACGCCTATAACAAAAGGGTCAGCCATAGGATTCCTGAAAAGCCCCTGGAATATGACACCGGCACTGGCCAGGGCGATACCCACCACCAGTGCCATAAAGATCCTGGGAAGCCTTATCTGGCTTATAACTACCAGGGACGCAGGATCGATAGTCTCGACATTTACAAAGCTTGCGATACCGGGTATGAAACTGCCGATTATGCGGGCGGTCTCACTGATGCTTACTCCGGCTGCCCCTATGGATGCTGCCAGTATTATTATCAATACGATCAGTCCCGCAAGTATCAGTGTTATCCTTATGATCCTTGATGTATTTGTCATCATTATCTTTTCTCCGGCTTCCGCCAGGTCCCCGCGGCCATCTATAAAAAACATTAGCATACTTACTACTGGAGGGGGGACAACAGTAGTAAGTATACTAAACTTTGAATGCTTATATCTACTCTATTATCTCAAATTCCCCGAAGATATCAGGATGAATGGCTTTTGCCAGCATCTGGAGGCCTTTGATTATGTTCTGGCTGGGTCTTGATATCTGGTTATCAGGAACTGCATAGACCTGGCCGTTTATTATTGCATCGATACTGGAAAATCTCTCATCCCCGGTAATAACCGAAGGGTCGCCAGCCAGCGACATGGGGGCTATTATAATATCAGGGTTGTTCCCGATAAGGTTTTCTGCGCTGTATTCCGGCCATCCGGTAAGGCCTTCTATGGATAGTATATTTATCCCGCCGGCTATGCTTATGAGGTCGCTGATGAATGTATCGGTCCCGGCACTCATAAGCGGGTCATTCCATACCATATAGAATATTTTTGGCCTTTCCCCGTCCGGCAGCCCTTCCACCTTGCCGGATATTTCTTCCACCTGGCTTTTAAGGCCGGCTGCCATATCCGCACCTTCTTCCGGCAGCCCCAGGAGCCGGCTGATATTGGCTATCTCTTCATAGACGCCATCCATTCCCCTTACATCTATAACCCTGTAAACGGGTATTCCCAGTTCCCTGACTTTGTTGTAGTCGTCTTCGGGTCCTCCGGTTATGGCTACCAGCAGGTCGGGATCAAGTTCTGCTATTCTTTCTACATTAAGGCTCTGGTAGTCGCCTACACCTTCAAAACCCTGTGCCAGGGGTTCCTGCATCATGACTGTAAAACTATCTATCTCTGCTACCCTGTCCATTGCCCCCAGGCCGCTGATTATTTCCAGTATGCTGGGAGCCATCACTACTACTTTTTCTGCCGGTGCTTCCAGGCTTATGAGGCTGCCTTCGCCATCAGTGACCTCTATGGCTTCTTCAGCTTCTTCTGTTGTTTTACCGCTGCATCCTGGCAGCACACCCAGGCATGCAGTCATTACGATAGTGATGATGCCCAGTATAAGCATTATCCGTTTTGACATTTTGCTTCCTTTCCTGTTTACATTTACCTTTATAAAATGAAAAAACTCCTGGCCTTCTTCAGCCGGGAGTTAATTTGAAAAACAAAAAACTACCCTCTTTCTGCCGAAGAGCGGTAAGCATGCAGATTACAGGTTTCCTGACTTCAGGGACTTTGCTTTTCGCCTTCCCGGGTATTACCCAGTGGCATAATGAAAAGCACACACCCTGTTACAGTGGCGGGACCGTTCCGGATTCTAACCGGATTCCCTGTGAACAAATATTTTCAGACTTAGTCTGTTTTTGAAAGAACATCTGCTTCTTTAATGAAAGTAATAATAGCCATAATTACAATTAAATGCAACTTATTTGATGAAATTGACCTGTTTCGTTACCCGGCCCAGTCCTTCCTGTTGTTTTCTAAAATTCATTTTCCTGCTTTCCAGAATAGGAAAAATTCATCGATTCTTCTTGTCCATAATCATATTAACTGACTCAGAAATGTCCGGGCTGGCACTATAACAGGTCTCTTATACATAAAGCAATCCCTGTCAATATAATCCATATTAAATACTACCTGTAATGCATGTTTTGCTTTTATCTTATCCTGAAAATATTCCAAATTTTTGCTTAAACTGTTTTTTAATGATGATTTCACTTCTACAAGGATCCAGGGCTTTTCATTTTCGGATACTAAAAAATCTACTTCTCTTTTTTCTTTATCCCTGATAAACCAGAGACCATATTCTCCCATTCCTGTATCTGTCCAAAAATTCACCGCTTTAAGGAGATGGGAGGCTATCAGGTTTTCAATGCGTCTTCCTTCATCTGCTATTTCTGCCCAATCCCAGAGGAATATTTTAGGCTCCTTTATAAGTGACCTTGGAATATTTTTTGACCAGGGTTTTAGGGTAAAGCAATAATAAAATGACTGCAGTGTATCAATCCAGCGATGTACCGTATCGGGTGATGTGTTTATCTTATTAGCAATACTTGAATAATTAACTAATTGCGTAGCCTGGTATTTTAATATTTCTGCAAGTATTTCGATCTGGCCGATTTCTTGTATCCTGCTTAAATCTCTTACGTCCTCCTGGAACAGCTGCTCATGTCTTAATCTTTTCCAGCGGTTTAGAAATCTTGAGTCATTTTTAAGGTACGGTTCAGGAAAACCTCCATTTTCAAGTAGTCTTTTGAGGTTGTTGTCTTTATCATTAAAAGGTTTCCTGATCTTTTCTTTAAGAGAACTAGTACGTTTCAGTTCAGCCAGTGATAATTGATGAAGCCGGTAAGAAAAATATCGACCCATCAGACTGTCACCGCCTTTTTTGTAGATTTCCAGTCTTGAGCTTCCGGTTACAATTATTTTGACCCTTGCTTTATATGTGTCGAAAAAACCTTTTAAAAAGGTTTTCCATTTTCCATATTTATGGATCTCATCAAATATTATAATTGGTACAGTTTCAGCCATCATGTCTAATTTTGCATTATTTGCAACAGCTCCTACGCCTTCAAGTATTATCTTCCTATGGTCTAAATTGTCCCAGTTGAAGTAAGAAACTTTACTGCTATTTTTTCCAGCCATAAGACTAACTGTTGTCTTTCCTGCCTGTCTGGGACCGCTTAGGAAGATCATTTGCTGGTAATCTTCAAGATGTTCTTTTACTATTGATGAGTATATTCTGGCTTTTTGCTTCTCTTTTATCATTTTATCCGGGTCCTGATCTTATTATATGACTATTTTAATATATATCTAATTTTAGTCAAGACTGATTTTATATGTATCTAATTTCAGTCATTCATCTACTAGAAGGATTCCCGGATTGCTTTTCATTATTTATGGCAATAATCATCATCTCTTACTATAATCATGCAGAGCCTATCCATATCACAGTGGTTTATTATAGCTGGGAACATTTTGATTACAGGTACTCTTATAGGTATCCTTTCCTACTCCTGCCGGTATCTGGATCACAGGCACCGTCCTCACCATAATCCCGGTATTTTTACAGTGGACTGCCCTGGTATTTGCCTCCATAAATATAATAGCCCCCCTGGAAGGACTGGGCCTTATAATACTGGCGGCATTTTCATATTTTGTCCTGAGGCAGAGGTTCTCCGGCTTTGGATATGCCGGCATCATCCTTGGTCTGGCCGCAGGCACCATGATGGCTTTCCAGAGCATCTCAAAACGCATCTCGGTGATACCCGGCCATTTTATATGGGGCCTTTCTGGGTTTATGCTGAAAAATGATTCCTGCAGCGCTGCATTCCGTCCTAAAAAAGAAACCGGCCCCCGGGGCCGGTCCCTTTTTATCTATATAGTATATTTAAATTCTATCTTATCTTCTCCTGAGTACATGCTTCCAGCTTTTCTTCCTTGCTATGGCAGTCAGGATAAATACTGCCAGGCTTATCACAAGCATGGCTATACCGGTAAGGGGTACTGCCGTGTTTGTTCCGGTAAAGGCAAGAACCTTTAATCCGGCAAAGCCCTCTACCTCTATTACTTCTTCAGGGGTGTCCGGGTCTTCAGGATCTTCAGGATCATCAGGAGGCGTCTTTTCATTTACTACCATAAAGGGAATACTTTCACTGCTGTCCCCATTGGTGACCGTTACCCCGTGTCCGCTTATAGATATCTCATATAAGGTATTGTCCTTATCATAACCTGCGGGGGCAGAGAGCTCCTTCATATAATAGGTGTTCCCGCTGCCTTCCCAGATAAGGCCGCTTGTTGATACAAAACCGTTTTCATCAGAAGTCACTGTCTCTATGGGGTCTCCCGATGTATCCTCATTATCATATATGCCGAATACCGCTCCTTTTAGTCCTTTTTCGGATTCATCTACCTTTATGACTATAGTGCCGAAGTATATAGGGTCGTCATCATAAGGCTCATCATAGGAAATGGTAGAAAACCTCTGCTTTGTGACAGCCCTTTCCGACTCTGGCCTGGGAAGTATGGTCAGTGGGTCTTCTTCTTCTGCTGCAGTCAGGTCATCATGGCCCAGTACCACTTTACCGCCTTCTACTTTATGTATATCCATCTTTTTTGTGTCAAAAGGCTCTGTCTCTACATTTCCATCGGTATCTGTCTTCACTTCCTGTTTGCCGCTACCGTCATCTTCTGTCTGTACTACCTGGTGATTATCCTGAAAATCCCCCACTACATTCCCGTCGGGATCCTGTCCGTCAGCTGCCTTTTCCGGGTCTATATCCACTATATCGAACAGTCCGTCTTCGTCTACGTCCACCCAGGCAAAGAGGTTTATTCCCATGGTGTCTTCAGGATACTCGGCAAGTCCCCAGTGATAGTAGTAGTAATCTATTGTGGCTATACCGTAGTGGTCGCCGGCAACGGAACCGTCACCGTCATTATCCAGTGAATTCTCGCCATCATTATCATCCTCTTCGTCGTTCATCTTTGCAGCATTGGTGCCGTCTGAGTTGTCAAGAGAGCTGGCCTCGGTTACCAGTTCATCGGGAGAAAAACTTATATTAAATGCCCCTCCCAGTATATACCAGTATACGTCTTTGCCGTCGTCTGTAACTCCGGGCACCAGGGGGTTTTCCATAATGGCTGTGGCTGTTCCCGCTGTTGGGCTATCTTCATCAAATATCGCATCGTCCTGCTCTACGGTCACATCTATCTCATTTATTGCCTTCTCATCTAAGAATTCATCAAGTGTCATGTCATTATCGGGGTCGCCGTCATTATTTACACCCAGGTTTAAAAACTCGGTTGCCAGAGCTTCTGCAGCTCCGGTTATGGCTTCCTTGGTGCCGGCATCTCCCCGGTTATGGTTCTTGTCCCCTGTTTCCAGCCATACTGATTCCTGGTCTTCAACAGAACCTGCCCCGGTGGCTTCTTTGGAAAGTATCTCTACGGCTTCAGCCTCTACCGGGTCTATGACCCCGTCTTCCTTGTGATCGCCTACGGTCCCGGCTGAGCTGTCATTTTTAAAGCTTGTCCCGTCATTATCGTCATCATCAAGTGGTGCGCTTTCCCCTAAAAGCTCGTCAGACACATCTATATCTGTAAGGGTGTACTCGTCTTTTCCCGTATCCCAGGTGGTGTCTCCGTCTATGCAGAATGCCTCGGTATCTCCGTCTCCGGCGGCGCCGTCCTGGCTTCCGTTATTTATCTCTGCGGTGCTGCTGTCGTTTATGGTGTCATTTGGCTGCTCAGCATCGGGGTCTTTGTTTCCCAGTATATACTGCCCCGCTTCCCCTTCCTGTTCCCTTAAGCCTATTGTGGAGTTGGTATCTCCCTCTTCGGCAAAAAGTATGGCGGGAAAGGCAAGCATTGCAGCCAGTGCTGCTACTGCTGCTATTACTATTATCTTTTTCATCTTATCTTCTCCCTGATGGTGTTTATTTCCTTTTTAAATTAAAAAAACCGGCCCCATTAGCCGGTTACGCTACTAGCTCCACTTCTCCCAAGCGTCCAAATTTGGAATAAGTTTCAAAGCTTCTAAATTAATTTACTTTCCTTTTTAATAAATCTTTAAATCTTTACTATAAATACAACTCCATGATCCAACAATTAATATATTACCCTATCATAGCTTATTATACCCATTATTTTACATTTTAGACTTTCATTATGAATGTATCAGCTATTTTTACCTTTTCAGAAGCCTTATATCCTTATCTGGTAAAAATCTCAGAACAATGGCCCGGACCCTATATCCTGCTCCTTATATTATAAAGATAACCGCCGCTCAATCCTTCGAGAGAATGGAAGGTAACAAGAGCACTGGTATCTATTTTCTTTACAGTAGTTTTTAATCCTTTTAAACTATTTTTATTGCATATTATATTCAGCACCTGAAGATTGCCGTCTTTTCCATTTCCATTATAGCTGGTAGCTCCAAAACCATTATCCCGCAGGGTTGCCTCGATCTCTTTACAATGTGTTCTGGAGATTATGTTAATGCTTAATATATCTTTGGATAGCAGCTGTGATATCAGCATTCCAATATATAGCCCAAGGGCAAATCCGGCTGCATATGATAAAATCATATAAAAATTCATACCTTCTTTTATCGCCTGCGATACTACGGTTATAGCAATGGCAATAGCAATAGCAGACTCAAAAAAACCAATGACCACAGTCATCATCTTCTTGTTCTTTACCATCATTATCAATCTGACCGTACCAAAAAGTACCTGTACCAGGATCGATAAAAATACTGCAATAGACCATATCAATATGTTCATTTTTTACTTACTCTTTTAATTTAAATATGAGATCATTTCTAATATCAAACGCGTAATCATACTACGTAATCCTATAAATGCAAGAGGTTTTTTTGAATATTTTTAAAATATATTGGCGGTATTTAATCGATTTAGTTTTAAATAAAAAATAATCAGCCTTACAAGACATACACAATTGAATGTCTGGCCAATGAACGGCATTGCCAGAACCGCGATAATGACATCTGGTAGTGTTATTTTAATACCTGAACTAGTTTAGATATTCCAGCATTTTATTTGTGATTGATTCCAGCTGCTCTTCAAGGGATATATCTGCACTATTATCACCCTTTTGAAATCCATAATCACCAAACTGAGAATGATTGCCTCCTTCTATTATGTAGAACTCGGTATCCTGGGGTAGATTAATACTGGTCTCATCAAGTTTTTCTTTATCAATACCCATATCCTTTGTCCCTATAATAGATAATACTTTTCCCTTATAGTCTGACAGGTCATCAACTGAATATGAAGCCAATAATATTAGTCCTGCAATCTTTTCTCGATTATTACTGGTATACTTTGCTGCCATAGACCCTCCCAGGGAGTGGCCTGCCATATACCAGTTAGCAATATCAGGATTATCTTCTATGATCTTATCTGCCTTATTTATTCCAAAGAAAGCCATATTAAAAGGCATTTTAGGGATAAATACTGCATAACCGTTATCAGCAAGGATTTTGGCCTCAACACTGTATGCGGTGACATCTACTTTTGCGCCCTGATAAAGTATTACTCCAGTGCCATTAGGTTTTGAGGGTATAAATTTAATACCATTCTCAATAATGACAGCAGTATTTTCATCAGAAACCATATGGATTTTTGCCAGGTCTTTTGAATCATAGTTTCCTGTACCCAAATAAATAAGGCTTATAATAATTAAAAGAACAAATACTATGGAAAAGATTATTAAGTTTTTAATTTTTATGCCGGCTTTTTTTCCGTTGTCTGGAAATAAATGAAAAAATATGTACAATATATCCGGTTTTCAGAACAATGGATTTACAGTTTTTGATAGCTACATTTTTGCCTATTGCCTTGCCCCCCACTGTGAGCGAAGACACAAATCCTGCGATCAATGCGCCCAGCAATGCAGTTTCAAGATTCGGATTGTTCAGCAGGATCCTGAAGACAATTGCAGCACCTATTGCGCCGCTTATAATACCGCAAATATCTCCTATTACATCATTGCAGAAACTAGAAGCCCTGTCTGCATTTTTTAAAAGCCCCACTGCTTCTTTTGCTCCCTTTATTTTATTGGCAGCCATGGAGTTTACAGGGACTTCCGGACATGCAGTTATTGCAACTCCTATTATGTCAAATAGGACTCCGATTGATATTATTAATACAAGTATGATTAAAGAGGTTATTATATTGGCTTTAATTATTAAAGTTTCAGAAATAAAGCTTAAAATAATAGCCAAAAGGAAGGTCAAAAAAATGATGATTATAATCCAGTTTTTTATTTTATCCCTGGATTTTTTTATTTTTGCCAAATAAAGCCCCTCCAAAAAAAAGAGATGGCGATGTGATAAGTAAACTTTGCAGTTTAAGGTCCAGTAGGATTTCCCAAACAGGTACTGAGTGTTGCCACATCAGCGGTTTCCCTTTAAACTGTTTCTATAGCGTCACCGCTTATAGGACTGGATTGCCACTAAAACCACACTATAATCCCTACCACATCTCTCAAAAAGAGAACAGCCT
>CAZDXU010000165.1:0-4412 GCA_964509585.1 uncultured Actinomycetota bacterium
ATGGGAGACAGACAGCTACTAAATTATCTAAGGAAGGTGACATTTTCGCTGAACAAACTAATATGTTTTAGGTGACATTTTCGCTGAACGTTGACAGTATTAAAGGATAAAACCGAAATAAGATATGGAAAAGCCGTTGATCCTATTGTTTCCTGATCTGCACCAGGCATGAATTGGATGCAAAGGCACCTGCCGGGGACATCCTGTCCAGGGTAAGCACATTGGCATTGCCCCCATTGTCTATTCCATCTTCAGCCGGCATATACCACTTTCCCTGGTCTATGCTGGCCACACCTTTCATTATATCCGGAGTCACTCTGGCCCTTACTCTTATCTTCCCCCTGTCATTGTATACAAGTACCATATCGTCATCCGCAATATGCCTTTTAAGTGCATCCATTGTATTGATCCAGATACGGTCTTCCCTGCTGCTGTCCAGTTTGCTGATATTATCAAGCTGGGAATTGATGCGGAGCCTGGCATGGGTGGTTATAAGCTGTATGGGGTAGTGTCCGGTTTTTTCATCATCATAGCCTTCCCAGGCAGGGATATATTTTGGAATAGGCGGCAGCCGGGGATCATTCGTCTGGTCAAACCTGCTGCTGAATATCTCGATCTTTCCCGAAGGCGTAGGGAAGGGTTTATTATCCGGGTCCTTTATCTCTTCTGAAAAAGCTATCCGGGGTAAATCGATACTATATTTATATATCCCCTTATCTTTCAGGGCAGCAATGCCCCCGGGGCCTATATTTTCCATTAGCTGCTGCTCCAGCGATCTCCGGGGCCCGTCCGCATGCAAATCTTCCAGACCCATCCTTTCGGCAATAGCGGCAAATATCTCAAGGTCCGACCTGGTGCCTATACCCGGTTCCACGGCTTTGTTCATATATATGGCATAGGGCCCGCCGATCCAGGGAAGGCCGATATCGTCCCTTTCCAGATGATGCATCACCGGAAGCACTATATCAGCAAACCTGGCCGTGGGTGTCATAAACATCTCATGCACCACAATAAAATCCTGTTTCTTAAAAGCCCTTATACCCTTATTGAGGTTCAGGTACTGGTTAAGAAGATTGTATCCCAATATATATAGTATCCTGCAGTCTGCAGGATATCCGCCTTCCCTGCCTGTTAACAGGCAGTCATATAATTCCGAATTGTGGACTTTATTATGCCGGACTTCCGGTACCGGGCCTTTATCCTCCATCCTTCCTATATCAATTATATCTGTCCCGCCGGAGACAAAACCTCCGCTTATCCCTATATTTCCCGTAATGGCGGCCAGCACTGACGCCGCTCTCTGGAACTGCTCACCAAAGGCGCTTCTGCCCGGAGCCCATCCTGTCATAAGGGCTGCCGGCCTGTTAAGGGCATAATCCCTGGCAAGGGCTGCGATCACAGCTGCCGGTACGCCGCAGACAGGCTCGGCCCACCGGGGATTTTTGGGGACTCCGTCCTGGCTTCCCATGACATATTCCTGGAACTGCCTGAAACCATAAGTGTGCCTGTCTATAAAGTCCCGGTCATGGATATCTTCACTTATGATCACATATGCCATTGCTATGAGCATGGCCGCATCTGTTCCCGGCCTTATGGGTATCCAGTCACTGGCAATTGACCTGGCCGTCCTGTTCTTCCTGGGATCGACACTTATTATCCGGGTCCCTGAATCACGGGCAATCTTTAGATAATGATATGTGTCCGAACCAAACCTGGTATCCCTGGGATTCCATCCCCACAGGATTATATATTTTGAGTTTAATATATCATCCCGGGTGCTCCCTGTGTACCTGGTCCCGAATGTAGCCAAAGATGATTGAAGGGCAGCTTCCAGGGATTCCCCGCCCCAGACGGTGGTGCATCCTCCCAGGCTCCCGAAAAATATTTCAGCCGCAGCTCCTACATGGTTAAGGCTGCTCTGGCAGCCCGAACCGGGAAGGAAGAATATCGATCCGGTACCGTATCTATCAATAACTTCAATAAGCTTCCGGGATACAATATCAAGGGCTTCCTCCCAGGATATAGGCTTAAATTCTCCTTTGCCTCTTTCCCCTGTCCTTTTTAAAGGCGTCTTCAGCCGGTCCGGACTGTACAATACTTCCTTCTGTATCAGTCCTCTGGGGCATGCTTTTATGCTAAGGCCTTCCGGGCTGCCTGACCTTATATCTATTACCCTGCCGTCTTTGGCATCTACTTCCAGCAGGCACCTTCCGCCGCAGTCATAGCTGCAGGTGGTGGTTATCTTCCTTCCTGTCTTACGGCTTCTCTGTTCCATTTTCTTATTGCCTTCAGGGCCGGCCTAAACCAAAACCATAGGTCGTCTTATATGAATAGATATCGCCTTTTCTTAAGATACAGTCGGAAAAACTCTCATTATTGGGAGAGTCGGGATAGAACTGTGTCTCCAAACAAAGACCGAAGTTTTTGGTATATTTTACACCTCCCCGGCCATCGATCCCATCCAGGCCATTGCCGGAATAAAACTGCAGCCCGGGCTTATCGGTAAAGACTTTAAGCGACCTTCCCGATTCAGGGTCATAGACTTCCGCACATATACCCTTACTTTCCAGCACATAGTTGTGGTCATATCCCCCGGTTGCCTCCAACTGGGGATGACTGTCATTGATGCGTTTCCCTATGCCTGTCATGCGGGAAAAATCAAGCGGCGTATCCTCCAGTGGCGCTATCTCTCCTGTCGGTATGGAACCGTCTCCCACCGGCGTATATTTCTTAGCATATATCTTAAGCTCATGGTCCAGTATGTCGCGGGAACAGCCGTTAAGGTTAAAATAGGCGTGATTGGTAAGATTGATCATGGTATCCCTGTCACAGACAGCACGGTATTCTATATCAAGCTCATCATCCTGGTTAAGACTAAAAGATACATGTACATCAAGTTCTCCCGGATATCCCTGGTCCCCGTCAGGGCTTATATGATTCATCACCAGCCGGTCGCCCGATATCGAAACTCCCCAGAATACCTTGTCGAATCCCTGATATCCCCCATGAAGATGGTTGCTGCCTTCATTTTTATCCAGCATATACAGCCTTCCGTTGAGGATGAAACTGCCTTCCGCTATCCGGTTGGCATATCTTCCCACTGTGCTTCCGAAATACGGGTGCTTATCAAGGTACCGCTGGACATTGTCAAAACCCAGCAATACCTCCTGGAAATCATTATCCCTGTCAGGGGTTTTTATGGAGGTAATCGTCCCGCCATAATTGGTTATCTTTACCGATACACCATTTTGGTTTGTAAGTTCATACAGCTCCAGCTCATTGCCGCCAATATTAACGGCTGATATCTTTTTTATCATCGCGTCTCCCTTGCCCTTAATAAAGTGTGTCTGACCTATTATACGATACAATAAATTTTAATACCTGTGGCGGAATTATTTTAGTCCTGGACATAAAACGGGCGAAATCTGGGTGAAAAATTTTTATTGAGCCCATGACTTTGCTCTACAAATATCTATAACTTTCTAAAAACACTGTTTTTTAATTTATTCTACGGACATCGCCTGATGCTAGGAGCCTATCCGAGAACTGGGCTCAAGCCTGCAGACTGATATTTTTAAACAGGTCAAGGCATGAGGAAGAAGCGATATAGTATATCGGTGATGACGAAAAACATAGATATGTTTAAAAATAGCGTCTGCCCGGAGGGTTTGGCGGTATTAGAAGCAATCTGCTGCGTTAGATCTCCTGTGCAATACTCTGCCTTGCATCTTGCCGCAATACTACCCAACAGGCCGAGATCCAGTTCTCGGACAGGCTCCTAGGTAAGATAATCCAGATAATTCTCCCGATTGATCACTGAGAACTCAGACCCTGGATAGCTATCCACAAAATCCCTTGGAGGCCTCGCGCTTTTTTTTGAATATTTACACTCATAAGCATAAAGCTTTCCTTCCCGTTCTTCTATCATATCTATTTCCTTTTTGTCATATGTACGCCAGAAATAATTATTTGAAGATATCTTTTTATATTTTTGATACTTGATCCTTTCAGAGATACAATAATTCTCCCACAGCCTTCCTATGTCATCCCTGAGACCGAGCCTGTTGTAGTTAGATATCAAAGAATTCAGTATGCCATTATCCCAAAAATAGTATCTTGGACTTTTGCTATATTCTTTTCGAAGGTTCCTGCTGAAGCCATTATGCGAGAATACCACAAAACTTTTTTCCAGAAGTTCCAGGTACCTCATGACTGTTCTTTTATTCACATTAAGGTTGGACGCCAGTTCAGAATAAGAAATATCTTTACCTATCCGGAAAGCTATAAGCCTCAAGAGGTTAAATATGAAAAGTCTGTCCTTTAGATTGTCAAGCTCGAGTATATCTCTTAGGAGGTATCCGTCCCTTATTGATTCCAGCTCTATTCTTTTTTGCTCGATAGTCCCAGCTGAA
>CAZDXU010000166.1:0-7419 GCA_964509585.1 uncultured Actinomycetota bacterium
CTGCAGCAATAAAAGCACTGGACTATCTTCTCTTCTTATTATACTCATCAAGAAGTTCCGGGGTTATCTTTTTTATACCCTCCTCAACCGCTCTTTTACTGATTGTCTCCAGCACCCTTTTTAAAAATATCCGGGGTACTTTTATAAGCTTCGCATAAGCGGCATCTTCCCATTCCAGGTCATAAGGCAGACGCTGTACCTGGTAGATTATACTATTTACATCAATGCCTTTGTCGGAGGGTATGGGTTCCCTGTAGGGTCTTGAGTGCCCGGCAAACCAGAAATATTTACTGTCCCGGTAGCCGTAATCTATGGGCAGGGAAGGAAACCTGCCGTTTCCCTTTATAAGCGCATTATGCCATTTATTTTTCATAAGTATACTGTCAATGATCAAAAGAAAATGGCTTTCCTCGCTGCTGCCGTTATAATTGAATATTTTGGGATCGTCTTGCCAGGTACATTCCATTATTTGTACTGCCTCCTTGATAATATCAGGATATTTTAAACCATTTTCTTTTTCTTCCCTGCGGGAAGGGATCAGGGTAAACCTGCTTTCCTTAAGCTTTTCTTCTGTAGTCTGTCCCGGATAACCCAGCCTGACCGCATTGGCCAGCTGGTCTTTCCTGTAAGGTATGAAGTTCAGGGCAGCCAGTCCGCTTCTCCTTATATTTGCGGCAGTATTGCTGTCAAAACGGGAAATAAGCATCATGGAATGCTTTCCGGCTATACCGAAGGGAAAACAGAGCGAGTATGAACCAATATTTGTGTCCCCTTCTTCTGAAACAGTAGTCACCATGACTACCGGCATGGGGTAATAGAAGCTTGTCTGGTAAAAATTATCGAGTACAGATACGCTGATAAAATCGTCTTTCATGATCCTCCTGTTCTTTTTGGTCAGACCCATTGTAAGTTATAGAAGCAGTGTTATCAAATCTTAAATTTATATTAAAAACTGCACTTATGCTTTAACGGTAATAAAAAAAACATATAAATAAGCTCCCTCTTGATGCAGTAATAATAAATAGTGCCAATATTTAGAAAAATATGTATATAATATAATAATAAAATATTAAAAGAAAAGGAGAGCGGTCATGTCAAACGGGGGGCACAGCAGTTCAGGTATATTTGGGGGCTTTTATTTCATGGGTTTTGTCGCTTCCGCGGTATATTTCATCCAGAATGCGGAAGGCGCGGGCGCCGGCTTTATCGGTTTCCTTAAAGCCATAGTCTGGCCCGGTTTCCTGGTATACGAACTTTTCAGTTTTATAGGCATGTAGGTAAGATCATAAAAGTCTTTTAGATATGCATGCCCTGCAGCAGCTGCCGGACCGGGGCAATTGCTGCCAGGAAGTCTTATCAAACTGTAAAAGAAGTCTAAAAGGCGTTTGTCTTTATTAAAATGGCTTCAAAAGAAGGCAGCGGAACCATGTACAGGATGCTGACCTGGTTATTATTCCACGGTCTTTCCAGGCGGCCGCTCTTAAGGCTGCTGAAAAGACTGGCAGATTCCAGTCTTGCCTCTAATAGAAATAACAAGTTTTCCAATAAAAGCCCCAGGATCCGGCAGGAAAAAAGCCTGATGGTAGCTTCAATACTAAACTCTATCGATGCTTCCATCGCAAAAGGCAATTTAAAAAAACAGGTAGTCGGCCAGGTACTGAGCCTGTGGGGCGCCTCGCTTGCCTCTCCAGTAAAAAATAGTCCCCGGATAAAGGAGTTTCATGATAGAAACGGGTGCTATCCCCCCTGGCTCCTGGTCATAAGCCCGGGGCATTTCTGCAATCTTAGATGCAGGGACTGTTATGCCAGTTCCGGTAAAACCGGTTCCAGGATAGAGTGGACAATACTGGACCGGTTTATAAAGGATGCCAGGGAAAAATGGGGCATCAGGCTGGTAGTCTTTTCTGGCGGTGAGCCTTTTGCCTACCGTTCCCGGGGTAAAGGGATCATGGATATAGCCAGAAAGAATCCGGATCTTTTGTTCCTGGCATTTACCAATGGCACCTTGATCGACGACCAGACTGTCGATGACCTGTGTAACTGCAAAAACCTCACTCCCGCCTTTTCAGTTGAGGGATTCAGGGAGATAACTGACAGCAGAAGGGGAAAGGGGGTCTTCGACAGGGTGCTTGGATCGATGAAGCTGGTAAGGGATGCCGGACTGCCATTCGGGATATCTGTGACCGTGAATAAGGATAACTGTACCCGGGTGCTGGAGGATGGGTTCCTTGAATTCTTTTTTAAACAGCAGGGCGCCTTCTACGGCTTTTATTTCCAGTATCTTCCCATAGGAAGGAATGCCGATTTCAGCCTTATGCCCAATGCTTCCCAGAGGAAAGATTTCTATAAGAAGATATGGGAGCAGATAGAAAAGGAAAAGTATTTTCTTATTGATTTCTGGAATCACGGGACCCTGGTAAACGGCTGTATCGCAGCCGGCAGGGAGGGAGGCTACTTCTATGTAGACTGGAACGGCAAAGTGATGCCCTGTGTATTTGCCCCTTATTCTGCCGGGAATATCCATGACATATACAGGGATGATAAGCTGACCCTGGAAGACCTCTGGGGCCATCCGTTTTTCAAAGCCATACGAAGCTGGCAGAAGGATCTCGGATATGGACAGAAGGAGGCAGCCAGCGGCGGGAATCTGCTCATGCCCTGCCCCTACAGGGACCATCATAAAAAATTCATGGAATGGGTAAGAAAGTTTGATATAGAACCGGAAGACGCTTCTGCCCGAAAACTTCTTGCCGATCCTGCAATATCAAAAAAGATGATCGAATATGACAGGCAGCTGGCCGGGATATTTGACCCCGTGTGGAAAAAAAATTATCTGGGATGATGCTGGTCTCCTATGTGCCAGGGTTTTAACTGGGCGGCATCATATAGGCCTGCCGTAATTTGTGTCTCTTCTTCCCCGGTATTGTGACCAGGGACTATTTTTAAATCTGATAATAAATATGTCGACTGGCGGGGGATTATAGGTCGGTATCCGAGTAAGCAAATTTTTAATGGATAAAATCAAGGTTATAAAGTCTGAAAAAGATTATGAAGAGGCGCTCAAGTTTGCCGGGTCGCTTATGATTCTTGATCCCTATCCCGAATCAGGGGAAGGAGGGGGACTTGCTCTTATCAGTACACTTATTGAAGATTATGAAACAAGGGTATTCCCTGAAGAACTTCCCGGCCACATTGAAGCGATTAAATACAGGATGGAGCAGGCCAATCTCAAGCCAGTTGACCTTGTCCGTTATATCGGAAGCAAGAGCAGGGTTTCCGAAATCCTTTCCGGTAAACGACAGCTTACCGTAGAAATGATAAAAGCAATGGAAGAAGGTCTTGGAATTCCTGCTAAAGTACTGATAAGGAAACCCGGAATGGAAACGGTCCGGCCAGGGGGCTCTTGAAGAAATGGCAGACAAATTCAGGGATAAAACATCACCGCTTATTTATAAAACACTATTTAACACTAATAGCCAGCCAGATCACAGGCCTCCCCGGGTAACCGGTAATATATATTTTACTTTTCCTCCTTTATGACTCAACGGAAACGGTCCAAAACGCTCAATAAAAATGGTCCAAATTGCTCAATAATAATAGTCCAAATCACGCAATTGTGATATACTCTTAGCAGAAGCAGAGTAAAGACTACCTTGGTAGTGAATCAATAGGAGAAATCCATGGATCGTAAGTACCTGCCAAGATTGGCAGATGCAATTTTAAAAGAGAAATTAGAATCATCAGGCTCTGTGTGGATTCGCGGGCCAAAGTGGTGTGGAAAAACATGGACAGCCAAACAGCAGGCTGGAAGCATACTGATGATGCAGGATCCGGATAATTCTCAGAATTACATGCGTATTGCGGAAACAAAGCCTTCTTTGTTACTGGATGGAGATGTTCCCAGGCTTCTGGATGAATGGCAGATGGCTCCAACGCTCTGGGATGCAGTACGATTTGCTGTAGAAAATCGAGGAAAAATGGGGCAATTCATCTTAACAGGTTCAACACTCCCTCTTGATAGCGAGGTGATGCATACCGGAACCGGTCGAATTACAAGGATGAGTATGAGGCCGATGAGTCTTCTTGAGTCCGGCGAATCAAATGGGCAAATATCTTTGAAGGCGTTATTTGAGGGAGATGAACCTTCAGGAGTTGCAAGTATTGACATCATTGAGCTGGCTTTTGTGATATCCCGTGGAGGCTGGCCGGCAGCAATAGGCATCTCAGACAAGATAGCTCTTGCCCAGGCGCAGCAATACCTGGACGCGATCATAGAAACCGATATTTCGAAAGTTGATGGAATTGGTCGAAATCCTGCCCGTGTACGAGCATTGATGAGATCTCTGGCGCGAAACATTGCAAGTATGGCGTCAAATGAAACGGTTCGAGAAGACATAAAGGGAGAAGATGACAGTTTGTCTCCCAACACGATTCGTTCATATTTAAACGCACTTCAGCGTTTATTTGTAATCGAGGACCAGCCTGCATGGAATCCTGCGCTTCGCTCTAAAACTGCAATACGCACATCAGCAAAGAGACATTTCGTTGACCCGTCAATAGCAGCCGCTGCTCTGGGAATTGGACCAGAAGGGCTGCTTAAAGACTTCAATACCTTTGGGTTACTATTTGAGTCGTTATGCGTTCGTGATCTACGTATCTATTCTCAGAAACTGGGAGGAGAAGTCTACCATTATCGCGATAAGACATATCTCGAAGCTGATGCAATCATCGCACTGCGCGACGGGCGCTGGGCTGCAATAGAAATCAAAATGGGCCAAAAGCAGATCGATCAGGCTTCTGAAAACCTGTTGAAGTTAAAGGATAGGATTGATGCTGAAAAGATGAACCAACCCTCATTTCTCATGGTGCTTACAGGAAATGGTTATGCAATTAAGCAGAAAAATGGCGTACTGGTTGTGCCAGTTAGCTGTCTCAGGGATTAACGATATGGCGATTTTTCCTTCTCGACATGCTTCTATTTTACCTCTGAGTTTTGCATATATTTGACCCACTAAAAATTTTAACTTATCAATCTGATAAGCTTATATAGCCAAATTAATATAATAAAAATTAATTTAAAAATTGACAGATTTCAGGTTATTCAGAACAATGTGTCCACTTGTCCATGATTATACCCATTCCTATAATAGCTCAATATGTCGACTGGCGGGGGGATTATAGAACTGAGACCCAGAAGGAAATTCTTATAAATTCAATGAAGAAAAAATGCTAAAGTATTAAAAAACTTAGTCCCTCAAACACCCGATCGGAACAACATATACGCCATCAGTTCTCCTGTATGCAGATGTACCGGCATAAATAATCATTAGAAATGATGGTTCTTTCATATAATCTGTATCAACTTTATTTTTAAGCTTAATTAAATTGGCAGCTGCACTGTCAAGCAGGTTTCCGCCAACTTTTATTTCAACTGCTGCCCATCTGCCATCATCCAGTTTTAAAATACAGTCAATTTCCAGTTCATTTTTATCCCTGTAATAAAATAAGTTTCCGTCTATTTTATCCAAATATACTCTCAAGTCCCTTGTCACCATGGATTCAAAGAAAAAACCAAAAGTTTCTATATCCCTGCCAAGTTCACCTGGCGTTGCACCCAGTGCAATTGCTGCAATAGAAGGATCCGCAAATTGTTTTTTTTGGCTCGTCCTGATTCTAGTGGCGCGTCTAAGACTAGGTGTCCAGGCATCAATATTTTCTATCACGAATAATTTTTCAAATGCACTTAAATAAGAAGCAAATGTAGTTTTGTCTACACCTTCCCCAATATTTTCTAAATCCCTGATCATTGTCTGGTAGTCAGTCAGTGTTGAAATATTCCGCGCATAGCTTCTCAATATTGCTTTTGCACGATTAGGATTTCTTTTTATGCCGTCCACATCTGTTATATCTGTATTTGTCAGGCCTTCATAATAATCTTTTACATAATTAATAGCACTCTTGATTGGCTGGCCATACAAGCCTGGCCAGCCGCCACGGCAAACTAAATTTACCTGGTCATTAATAGTTAAGCTAGACTGTCCTCTTACATGGTATCCTGGTTCATCGAATAATTTTTTCAGCGAAACTTCTCCTGAAGAATCTTTAGATTCATATAATGACATGGGTCGCATCCTGATTTGGGCAATTCTGCCTGTACCGGAATGCCTGCCGGGATCATCTTTTGGTTTAGTGGAACCTGTTAAAATGTATTGTCCCGCTTTACCATGCTGTTCATCAATATCCAGTCTTACAAAATCCCAGATTTCAGGTATTTTTTGCCATTCATCAAAAAGGATGGGTTTATTGCCATATAGTAAATCTGCTCTGCTGGTTGTGGCAAAAGTTTTATACCTTGTATAAACAATGGGATCCTGCAACTTGATTATTGTACTGGCAAATCTTGAAGCAGTAGTAGATTTTCCACACCATTTGGGGCCTTCAATCTGAATTGCGCCAATATAAGACAGTTTTTCTTTTATGGTTTTTTCAATTAATCTTGGTAAATACATATTACTACCGCCTTTACTGGAATTATAGTAAAATTCGCCATATTGTCAATATATTGTTCTACTAATTGTCTGTTATATATTCACCAAATTGTCAGTATTTTATTTAACAATAATAAAGGGGCCTTTCCCTCCTAGCTTCATCTATGACCAGCCAATCAAGAATCTTTCTTATAGCCCTATAGTCTTCAATAAAAGAAATTATTATCATGCTGCTCCCGCATTTAAAGCATTTACGTTGTTTACTTCCTGCAATTTGCTGCCATAAAATTTGCGGCCATAAACTTGACAATAATTTGACAATATATATAATCCTTTAAAATGGATAAAAACCCAACAACAGACAGCATTGCCGTAAAGCCGGACAAAGTTTATTCCGATATTCAGAGAGACATCCAAAAGTATATTGATCCCGGAATATTTAACTGCTACCAGTGCGGGAAATGTACAGCTGGATGTCCCCTGGCAGACATCTTTGAATATAAGCCGAACCAGATAATAATGCTTGTCCAGAACGGCAGGATAGAGGATATAATCAATTCTAATTCCATCTTTCTATGCCTCACATGTGAGATATGCAGCAGCAGGTGTCCCCAGGATGTACATATAGCCAGGATAATGAACTATATAAGGAATGAGGCCTGGAAAATGGGTAAGGTGAAAATACCCAGCATCAAAAGATTTTATAAGCTGTTCCTTAAGGAAGTATCGATTACCGGAAAGGTATATGAACCCGGCCTGATAGCAGGCCTGAACCTGGTCAACGGAAGGCTTTTCAATGATATGGATCTTGCCTTTAAGATCCTGGGGAAAAGAAAGATCAAGATCCTGCCAGACTTTGTAAAACAAAGAAAAGGTATTTCAAAAGCGGTGAATAAATACCTTAAGTAAAGAGATTATAATGGTAGAAAAT
>CAZDXU010000167.1:0-1859 GCA_964509585.1 uncultured Actinomycetota bacterium
GTATGGATCCTGGTCCTTATATTCCTTTCTTCAGCATATGCTATCATATCCGCAATATCAGGGTGAAGCAGGGGCTCCCCGCGGTGAAAAAGGTTTACATCGTATACGTCTCCCGCGGCTTCATCTATTATTTTTTTGTAAAGCGGCGTGTCCATATCCTTTTTCTGATCAGGAGGAAGATCCTTATTCATGCAGAAAGCACACTTTAGATTGCACCTGCCTGTGGTCTCTATCCATAATCTAAGAGGCATGTAACCGACTACTTCTCTTTTAAGGAAGTAAGATAAAAAGATTTTTGTAAGTCTTAAAAGGTTGATTGCACCCGCCATCCCGGTTATTTGATAATATCCTTTATGACATAGGTGGGCTTATTCTGGGCCTCATGGTATATCCGCATGTTGATCTCTGCCAGAAGCCCCATTGTTATAAGCTGTATCCCTATAAAAATCATAAAGATGGACAGTATGAAAAGCGGCCTGTCTGCCAGGCTCTGGCTGAAAAATATCCTCATGATTATAAGGTACAGGGTAACTATAAATCCTACGGTTACGGAGAGCAGGCCCATAAGCCCGAATATCTGTATGGGCCTGGACGAGTAGCTTAAGAGGAACTTTATTGTTATTATATCAAGTATGACCCTTATGGTCCTTGATATCCCGTATTTTGATTTTCCGTATTTCCTGCTGTGATGGGTCACGGGTATCTCTGCTACTCTCACCCCCATACTGCTGGCAATTGCAGGGATATATCTGTGCATCTCACCGTAGAGCTCTATGTTATCAAGTACTTCCTTCCTGTATGCCTTGAGGGTACAGCCGTAGTCATGAAGATGGACCCCGGATAGACCGGATATGATCCTGTTTGCCACCACGGAGGGAAAGCGCCTGCTGAAGGCCCTGTCCTTTCGGGCCTTTCTCCATCCGCTTACTATGTCGTAACCCTGGTCCAGTTTATTTATCACCGCAGGTATATCCTTTGGGTCGTTCTGAAGGTCTGCATCCAGTGTTACAATAACATCTCCGCTTGAATAGTGGAAACCGGCGCTCATGGCTGCAGTCTGGCCGAAGTTTTTCCTGAAGCTTATTATTTTATAAGCATTGTTTTTATCATGTATTTTAACCAGTTCATCATATGTCCCGTCGGTACTGCCGTCATCTATGAGCACTACCTCATAAGGAATATCCATTTTTGGAAGAACGCTGTCCAGCATGCTGTAGAGCTGCACGATGCTGTCCTTTTCGTTATATACAGGTATCACCACAGACAGGCTTTTTTTCTTCCCGGGTTCTTTTCGGTATATCCCTGCATTTTTAATATATTCTTCATTCAGACTTCGGGACACTTAAAATTCCTTCTTCTGACTTTTTATTATACCAGTCTATGAAATATCCCAGACCTTCCTCTATGGAAGTCTCAGGGTCATATTTTATCAGTTTTTTTGCTTTTTCGATATCTGCAAAGGTGGTAAGAACATCCCCTGGCTGCGGCTCTGAATATCTCAACCGGGCTTTTTTGCCTGTAGCCTTTTCGATGAGGGCTACCAGGTCGGATAACAGTACCGGGTAAGAATTTCCAAGGTTTATAATCTCATAGCCATCTATAAGCTCCAGGCTCGAAAGTATGCCGCCTATTATATCGTCTATGTATGTATAATCCCTCGAAGAAGAACCGTCCCCGTATATTTCAAGGGGTTCTCCCCTGTAAATATTCCTGATGAATTTATGTATGGCCATTTCGGGCCTCTGCCTGGGTCCATATACTGTAAAAAACCTGAAGGCATACACAGAAATATCATAAAGATGGTGATAAGTATAGCATATAAGCTCTCCTGATTTTTTGGTTGCGGCATAGGGAGAAAC
>CAZDXU010000168.1:0-1589 GCA_964509585.1 uncultured Actinomycetota bacterium
CTATTTCCTTACCATAAGCCCCATGCTCCTGGAGATGAGCGCCGGTACCGGGATAAGTACTGGAGACCTGAGCCTCATAATAACTTTTTTTACCATAGGTATAATCCTGGGCCAGCTGACCTCCATGCTTTTTAACCGCAAGTTTAATAGACTCACAATAATAACTGCCGGCTATATCCTTATAATCCTACTGCTGCTATCGCTTTCATTTGTCAGCGGTAAAGTAATATTCTTCATGCTCTACCTTCTGCTTGGTTATGTGGCGGGAGTGATATGGATACAGTCAACCGGCTATATACTGGAAAACAGGATAAGGAATAAGGAAAGACTTACAACTATTTTTCTCAGTTTTTATCCCCTGGGCAGCATGACTGCGCCTTTTATTGGTTCCATCCTTATAAGTAATGGTCTTAGCTGGAGATATTATTACTATATTGCTGCCGCAGCCGCACTGGTAATAATGTTATTGTTTTTGGTCCTAAAACGGGGGAAAGGGCATATTACAACAGGTGAAGAGGAAAATATTCCGTTAAGGAAAATATTTTTCAACAGGAATCTCAATATCATATTTATTATAGGATGTTTTATTCTTTTCTTTTATTGTTTCTCTGAAGTTATTATGGCCGTCTGGACACCTACCTTTTTGAGGACAGTCAAGTCTTTTGATATCCAGTATGCAGGTCTTGCAGTATCGATATTCTGGTTTGCCGTGCTGATAGGCAGGCTAATAGTATCTGTATTTGCAGGCAAAATTAAGACAAATCATATATTGTTGTCATTATCTATTATTGCCATAGCAGCCATGATAATCTTTATTCCCCTGGATTCTGTCACTGCCTCTCTTATTGCTGTGGGCTTTGCGGGCCTGGGCCATTCGGCAATCATAACCCTGGGCGTAGCCTCGGCAGGTACGGTTTATATAATGGGAAGGGGCATCCTGGCCAGCATAGTATTTGCCGCCATTAATTCCGGGACCTCACTGGCGCCGTTTATTACCAGGTATGTCTCAAGAGCCGGTATGACTTTATCTGTTGCAATGGCCCCGGTTTTTATGGGATTTGCCCTTATCTTTATTATCTTGAAGATGGTCTATGAAAGAAAAGTACTTGCCAGAGGCGGTAAAATAGCTGATTCTTGATCTCTATATTTCTTCAAAGTCGATTTCTAAAAACTTATCTACTTCATTAAGCCATCTATTATTCACATAGTCCAGGTGGGAAGGGTGTTTATTGTATTCTTCATAAGATTTTTTGTCTTTAAATTTCATGGCAAAGCCGAAGTCATAATCATTTTTGGGACTTGTCTGCCGGAATGCCTTGAAATCCCTGACTACGGGTATGGAGCCTAATATTTCTCTGCTGTCGCCGATAAATTCTTTTTCCTGCCGGGAATTCCTATCATGCTTCAGACAGAATATGACCATGTGTGTAATGCTTTTCATGCAGATCCTCCATTTTTATTTATTATCCTAATGATACTTGAAATATTTTATAGTTGACAGGGTATTATGATAATATGGTTCAAAGTAAGACTTCAGGGAGGTATGCTGTGGCAGGAATGATATTTTTTTAAATAAGATTTGAATAGTT
>CAZDXU010000169.1:0-1783 GCA_964509585.1 uncultured Actinomycetota bacterium
ATATTTTCCGCAATAGGGTCAGAATACTTGGCCGTAGAACCGCATCCGGCAAGGACTGGTACTGCCATAATAAGTACTGCCATAATTGCTGCAGCCAAGGCCATCCTTTTGATATTCATTGATTCTCCTCTATAATAATTTTTTCTAAATATACAACCTGATAACAACAAAGGTCAATAAAAACTTTCATTAAAAAATCATAAGAAATCCTGATAAAATATCTATTATGATCGAGTATTTCACCCGACAGAAGCAGTGGGAAAAATTTGCTAAAGCCTTTGAGGAGGATAGGGCGCCGGAATCGGTAACCGCCGATGAGGCTGTCTGGCCCTATATAATCTCAGGTTATGCCGGAATAGACCCCGGGACCATCCTGGTAGTCACTTCTACCAGGGAAAAGGCTTTCCAGTTGAGACAGGAGGCTGGCTGCCTGCAGGGCAGCAGGCGGGAGATCTCCCTGTTTACGGGAGCTGGAAGCAGCATATTCCTTAAAAGCAGGACTCCTGACTACCAGAACATTACTTCCAGGCTGGAAACCCTAAAAAACCTTAGAGGCGGCAGGGGCACTTCACCCATGATAATAGCCACAGCCAGCTCACTGGCAAACCTTGCGCCATCTTCCAGGATAAAGGACCTTAAGGTGCTGGAAATAAAAAAGAAAAGACAATATGACCGGGATCTCATCATTGACTGGCTGGTAAATAATGGATATGAGAGGGTAAGCCAGGTATATGACAGTGGTGAATTCAGCGTCCGGGGGGATATAATCAATATTTTCGATATAATCTCCGGCCGGATCATCCAGGTAGACGTCCTTATCGACGAAGTGGAAAAGATCACTTTCCTGCACCCTGAGACCAGGGAACCGGCAGGGACAGGGGATGAGGCGGAAATATTTCCCTTCCTGGACCCGTGGCAGATAGATCCCGGCTATGATACAGGCCATGATACTTCCATGGCAGACCTTTTTGACATCATAAAAGAGACCAGGGGAGGATTTACTACCATACTCTGCGATCCGGTAGAAGTATACCTTAAACTTAAAAGCGACCTGGACTTTCTGCAGAAGGTGTTTGAAAGGGAGGCGGAAAACCTGGTAATGGATGACCGGGAAATGCTTTCCAGGTATCTTGCCCATCCAGACATATTTGAAAAAAAGATAAATGGATACAGGATGGACCTATTATCAACTGGCGAAGCAAATAGGTCCTCAAGGAGTTTTGTATTCAGCACCATCTCCAGGCAAAAGAGAAGCCAGGGAAATGCAGATATCTTTATAGATAATATAAAGGCGGACATCAGCTCAAAAAAGGATGTAGCAATCTCTACTGACAGTCCCACCAGGCAGAAGAAGATAAAGGAGATATTGGCCGAAAACTCCATATCCTACCAGTCGCTTGACCGGAAGGATGCTTCCCGGGGATCTCCCATACCGGGCATAGTCAACATATCGGATGCAAGACTTTACCGGGGTTTTTCCAGCCGGCATTTATCCCTGTACGGCGAGCTTGATATTTACCAGCAGATGGAAAAGGCGGTTTCCAGAGCAGATATATTTGATGTCCCGGACCTTAAGCCGGGCGAATTCGTGGTGCATAAGAATCATGGTATCGGGGTATATATAGACACTATATCCAGGCAGGTGGACGGCAATAAAAGGGAGTATTTCCTTATCCAGTATGGGAAAGGGGACAGGCTTTATATACCCACCTGGAATGCTGACCGGATAAATAAATATATGGGGTCAAAGAAGCCCGTTATCACTCCCCTTGACTCGAAGTAC
>CAZDXU010000170.1:0-1868 GCA_964509585.1 uncultured Actinomycetota bacterium
TAAACCGGGCACCCAACCTTCACCGGCTGGGGATCCAGGCATTTATGCCCATACTGGTGGAAGGCAAGGCTATACAGATACATCCCATGGTGTGCCCTCCTTTCAATGCAGACTTTGACGGAGACCAGATGGCGGTACATGTGCCCCTGTCTAATGAAGCAAAGGCAGAAGCCATGATACTGATGCTTTCGGCAAACAATATACTTTCGCCTGCCAGCGGGGAGCCCATAGTAGTACCTTCCCAGGACATGATCCTTGGAGTATATTACCTGACCTCTGAAAGGGAAGTCTCCAGCGATAATGAGAAATATTATAACGGGCCCGACGAAGCCCTGCATGCACATGATTACGACATAATATCACTGCATACGCCCATAAAGGTAAAGATAGAAGATAAACCTTTAAAGACTACTGCAGGCAGGATAATATTTAACCAGACACTGCCGGAAAACTACAAGTTCGTCAATAAGGAAGTTTCAAAGAAAGAGCTTATAGGCATAATAACAGACTGCATCGGAAAATATCCCCAGTCTGAGATAATCAAGATCCTGGACGGGGTAAAAGCTACCGGATTCAAGTATGCCACCAGGTCGGGACTTACCATAGGCATAGATGATATAAGCGTTCCCGATAAAAAATATAAGATACTGGAAAAAGTAGAAAAGAAGATAGAGCAGATTGAGGACTATTTCAAACAGGGTCTTATCACTGATTTTGAAAGACATCAGAGGATGATACAGACATGGTCCCAGGCCAATGAAGATGTGGCCAATGCCATGGAAAAGAATTTCGACAAGTTCAATCCTGTATATATGATGGCGACTTCGGGCGCCAGGGGCAATATCAAGCAGCTGAGGCAGCTGGCCGGCATGCGGGGCCTGGTGGCAAATGCCCGGGGAGATATCATCGACAGTCCTATAAAATCAAACTTCAGGGAAGGCCTGAATGTCCTGGAATATTTCATCTCCACACACGGCGCCAGGCAGGGACTGGCGGATACGGCCCTGAGGACCGCCGACTCCGGGTACCTTACCAGGAGGCTGGTGGATGTAGCCCAGGATACCATGGTCACCATTGAGGACTGCGGGACAGAGGAAGGAATATACCTTTATGTCCTGACGCTTGAAGGAGAACCCAATACAAACCTCGTGGGCAGGATAAGCATCGACCAGGTAAAAAACCCTGCCACGGGAAAGCTGATAATAAAGGCCGGGGAAGAGATACAGGACAGGCAGCTGCAGAGGATGATCCATGCCAATATCGAGAATGTAAGGGTGCGTTCTGTCATGAACTGTGAAGCCGAATCGGGCGTATGCCAGAGCTGCTACGGACGGGATCTGGCTTCGGGCAAACTGGTGGAGATAGGCGAAGCCGTAGGTACCATAGCAGCCCAGTCAATAGGCGAACCCGGTACCCAGCTTACCATGAGGACCTTCCATACCGGCGGTGTGGCTTCCACTGTTATCCAGCGGTCGATCAAATCACCGGTAAAAGGCAAACTTGTATTCAAGAAGGAGCTGTTAAAAGACCTGGGCCTTAAGAAAAATGATTTCAGCGATAGTGATAAAGGCGAGGTAATGGAGATAAATATAGAGCATATACCTCATAAACTGGTTTTCCAGGTACAGATGGAGAAAGGGGATATAGTAGACGTTATAACCCCCCAGGGCGAATTACTCCAGCTGAATAGGAATATCAATGTATCTTCCGGAGAGACCTTTGCCAAGCTAATAATGACAGCCAAAAGGAAGACCCATGTCCATAAGCATGAGAAGACTTTCGAAGGTATTGATATAACCAGCGGTCTTCCCAGGATAGTGGAGCTGTTTGAAGCCAGGAAACCCAAGGAACATTCATTTATTGCCGAG
>CAZDXU010000171.1:0-5586 GCA_964509585.1 uncultured Actinomycetota bacterium
TAAGATCATTAAGGCTGAACCCGGGGAAAGGCGGGCTTTCATGGATTCCATACTGGAAATAATACAGAAGGACTTTTCTTCCATCCGGCTTCAGTACCAGAAAATACTGGCCCAGCGCAACAGTCTTCTTAAAAGCGCTGCCGGCAGGCTTAAGGACAGCCATCTCAGGACGCTGGGAGCCTGGAACCATAACCTGGTCAGATACGGACTGGAGATCATTGCCAGGAGACTGGAGCTTATGGAATCAATGAAGAAGATGTTTGCCGGCCATATGGGAGATTTTTTAAATGGCGCAGTTCCCGGAATAAGATATATCTACAGCTGGGAAAGGAATAATACAAGTGCTGAAGCAGCAGAAGAAAAACCATTTGTTTTTCCAGACAGCAAGACGGGAGGCACAGTCATAGACAGGGAGAGGCTGGCCCTGAAATTCAGGAGAAGTCTGGAGGAAGGCCTGGAACAGGACCTTATCAGGAAATCGACGGCTGCAGGCCCTCACCGGGATGATATCGCCATAAGTCTTGGCGGGCATGATATGCGCTCATTCGGGTCCCAGGGTCAGCAGAGGATAGCTGCAGTTAGCCTGAGGCTTTGCCAGATCCAGGTGATAAAAGACAGTCTCAAAACTGATCCGGTACTACTTCTTGATGACGTCCTTTCAGAACTGGACATGGAAAGGCGGAAGAAGCTTGTAGGGGTAATAAAAGGCAGGTTCCAGACTTTTGTCACCGCTGCCAATATAAGCTACCTGGACAGTTTGGACATAGACTTCGGTTCCAGGTTCCAGGTAAAGGATGATATGGTCACAAAGATGGGCCTATAAGACAGATTCCCGGACAGGCTTCCGGCAGGCCGGTGCACAAATTATTCCTTATTATAATTACAAGGATGTGCTACTATATACAGGGTTAATTGTAACTTAATTGTAACAATGAAAAGAGGACAATGATATGATTATTAACCAGGCCATTTTATGGGCCATACTCGGTGTCTACTTTTTCCTGTTCTGCCTTGGATTTATATACAGGATCTCTATCTGGCTCCAGGGAGAAGATGAAAATAGGGCAAGGAAAAGGTCCCGGTTTGCCAGATTCTTTTCGTACCTGGGCCTGTTTCTAAGGACTCTCTTCGGCAGGAGATCGGGAGAGATGATAAAAAGTTTCTTTGCAGACGGCATAATACACGGCAATCTTTTCCGTGACAGCATACTAAAATGGTTCATACATATATTCATGTTCTGGGGATTTGCCAGCTTTACCCTGATAAGCATCCTTCATATTATAGCCATGGCAGCAGCTCCGGAAAATGCCGTAAGTGCTTCCAGTTCCTGGTATGTGATGGTATTCGGTACTCTTGAAAACAGATTCACTGCATTTGCCATGGATGTCTCCAAGCTGGCAATACTGGGCGGGGCCTTTATCGCAGTACTCAGGTTTTTACTCCTTAAGGCAAAATATAAATCAGTAGAGCTTAAGGATAAATCTGCGGGAATAATAATATCCTTTATAGCCATACTGTCATTTTTTTATGAAGGAACATTTTTCCTGGCAATGGGGACCCCTGCAGCCAGGGCGGCTTTTGCGCCGGCGGGGTATATACTGTCGCTGCTGCTGGGTCTTATTCCCGGAGTGGATTGGACTCCCGCAGCAGCAGGCTTCTTTTATGCTTCTATGGGGCTGCTTCTTCTTTTTGCAGCCCTTATACCATACGGAAGATACTCCCACATGGTGTTCGGGCCCATTGTAGCAGTCTATAACCGTATGGCGCGGAAGGAACATTGATCACAAAATATTAGTCAAAGGAAATTTAAAGAAATGAGATTTGATAAACTAAACACAAGACAGCTGGCAGAACTAGATGCATGTACCAGGTGCGGAAACTGCCTTGACCTGTGCTCTGCATACCAGGGGAGCAGGGATGTATCGATTTCCCCAAAAAAAAAGATGGAGAAGCTTAAAGATGCAGTCAATAAGGAATACGGCCTCATATCCAGGCTTTTCAAACGGGAGCTTACCAAAGACGAGATTGAAGCCATTTCCCATGCTGCCTTTGCCTGTACCATGTGCTCCAGGTGCGAGGTAGACTGCCATATAAACATAAAGCTCCAGGATCTGTGGCTGAAACTCAGGGAGATAATGGTTGATGAAGGCCATTACCCGGAGATAATGGATACGATGCGAAACAGGCTCAAAAAGTCGCGTAATGTCTCTTTTGACACCAACGAGGGAAGGACCGACTGGATAAAGCCGGTGCCCGGTATTCCTGAAGACAGATACGTAAAGGATAAGGCTGAAGTAATATATTTTGTGGGCTGCGTATCTTCCTTCTCGCCCAGGACTTTCAAGATACCCCGGTCGGTTGTACAGATATTCCAGAAAGCAGGCGTGGATTTCGGGCTCCTGGGAGATGATGAATGGTGCTGCGGCTTTCCTCTGTTATCTTCCGGCTTTTCCAGGGACTTTGCGGAATTTGCCCGGCATAATATAAAAAGGGTTAATAAGACGGGTGCAAAATACCTGGTGACTTCATGCCCTTCATGCTATCACATGTGGAGCCATACCTATCCCAAGGAGATAAAAGACATAAAGATGGAATTCACGGTACTCCATTTAGTGCAGTATCTTCATATGCTGCTAAAGCAGGGCAGGCTGGAATTGAAAAAAACAGAGAAAAAAGTAACCTATCATGACCCATGCGACCTGGGAAGGAATTCTGGAATATATGAAGAGCCCAGGGAGCTTCTGAAAGCCATACCGGGCGTGGAATTTATAGAGCTGGAAAACAACAGGAAATATGCTGCCTGCTGCGGGGGCGGGGGAAATGTGGAATCCATAGATGCCGGCCTTTCATCAAATATTGCTGCTATAAAGGCAAAAGAGATAATAAAGACAGGTGCCGATGTGGTAACGACTTCATGCCAGCAATGTGTCAGGACCATAGCCACAGCCCTTAAGAAGGAAAAATCGAAGATCAAGGCAGTTGACCTGACGCAATTCGTACTTGAAAGCATAAATGCTGAAGAAAATTAATGGGTATATTTAAGAAGGTATGGATCCGGTGGTATGCCGCATGAAAGATATTGAAGATATAGGCAGCATAATTGGGTCGGTTGTGCATAGGATGGGGATAAACAGCAAGCTTAACACTTCTTCCATCTTCAATCACTGGCAGGAAATAGTGGGAAAAGAAATAGCAGAAAGGTCCCGGCCCCGGAAGCTGGTCAGCATGACACTACACATATCAGTAGTATCTTCGACCTGGGCAAATGAGCTAAGCCTGATGTCGGATGACCTCATAGGCAGGATAAATGCCTTTGCCGGTGAAGAAGTAGTAAAAAAGGTGAGGTTCAGGGCAGATCTTTAGGGATCCATGCCTTTATTTTAACTAAATTTGCTTCAAAATATGGTATAATATTACCTGATAAAAGGCTTTTTTAGTAGGCTTTTTCCATCTAAAGAACTAGAAAGGGCATTGATTGAGACAGGTATTTTTTTTATTTATCCTTTGCCCGCAGTCTTTCAAAAACAATTAAGGATATTAATGCCGAGAAGGGGATTTTCTTGAAAAATACTAGTTATGATGCAAAAGATATCACGGTACTGGAGGGGCTTTCTGCGGTACGGAAAAGACCCGGTATGTATATCGGTTCCACAGGCACCAGGGGCCTGCACCACCTTATATATGAAGTGGTGGACAATAGCATTGACGAGGCTATGGCGGGTTACTGCGATAATGTCCTGGTGGTGCTGAATAAGGATAATTCTGTGACCGTCATCGACGATGGCAGGGGTATACCGGTAAAGAAAATAGAAAAATACAACAAGCCTGCAGTGGAAATAGTGCTGACCAAGCTGCATGCGGGAGGAAAATTCGGAGGCGAGGGCTATAAGGTCTCCGGCGGCCTTCACGGAGTTGGCATATCAGTAGTAAATGCTCTTTCGGAGAAGTTAAGGGTAGAGGTCAGGAGGGACGGATATATATATGACCAGGAATATGCAAGGGGCGCCCCCGCCGGTCCGCTGAAGAAAGGCGCTAAATCCAAAAGCCATGGAACGGCTATTACTTTTTTCCCGGATACCCAGATCTTCGAAGACCTGGATTACAAATACGAGATATTATCCAGCAGGATGAAGGAGATGGCCTTCCTTAATAAAGGGCTCAATATCACCCTGACAGACCTGAGGGAAGAAGAGGAAAAGAGGGAAGAGTACAGGTTTGAGGGGGGAATAATAGATTTTGTCAGTTACCTGTGTGAAAAAAAGGACTGCCTGCACAAAAATATAATATATATAGCCAATAAGGATGAGGATCATGAAGTAGAGATAGCCATGCAGTATACCACTGGTTATTCTGAGAGCATATTCTCATTTGCCAATAATATAAATACTACCGAAGGCGGGACTCATCTAAGCGGTTTCAGGGGCGCCCTTACCCGTACAGTAAATGATTATGCCAGGAATAGTAATATTTTGAAGGACAAAGACGAAAACCTCCAGGGAGAGGATGTGAGGGAGGGGCTTACCGCCATTATAAGTGTGAAGCTCAAGGATCCCCAGTTCGAAGGCCAGACCAAGACCAAGCTGGGAAACAGCGAGATGAAGGGTTTTGTGGAATCCACGGTTAATTCAAGATTGTCAGAATATCTTGGGGAGAACCCTTCCGTGGCCAAGGCGATCGTCAACAGGTGCCTAGATGCAGCCAGGGCCCGAAATGCGGCCAAGAAAGCCCGCGACCTTACCCGCAAGAAATCGCTTCTTGAAAGCGGGTCCCTGCCGGGAAAGCTGGCGGACTGTTCCATAAATGATCCCAAGTTTAGCGAGATATACCTGGTCGAGGGAGATTCTGCCGGCGGCAGCGCAAAACAGGCAAGGGACAGGAGGTTCCAGGCTATACTTCCCCTCAGGGGCAAAATACTCAATGTGGAAAAAGCCAGGCTGCACAAGATGCTTTCCAGCAATGAGATACAGGCCATGATAACAGCATTCGGCGCCGGTATAGGTGAGGATTTCAATATAGAAGATGCCAGGTATCACAAGATAATCATAATGACTGATGCCGATGTGGACGGCTCGCATATCCGTACCCTTATCCTGACATTCCTTTACAGGTATATGCCCAAGCTAATAGATGCAGGATATGTATATATAGCCCAGCCGCCCCTTTACCAGGTAAAGAACGGCAAGGAAGTTAATTATGCCTATACGGAAAATGAACTTGAGAAATTCAAGAACAAATATAAGGGCAAGAAGATCAATGTACAGCAGTATAAGGGCCTGGGAGAGATGGATCCGGAACAGTTATGGGATACTACTATGAATCCGGAGACCAGGACCCTGCTTAAGATAGAAGTAGAGGATGCGCTTATCGCTGACGATGTATTCTCAACTTTGATGGGCGATAAGGTGGAACCCAGGCGCAGGTTTATAGAAAAAAATGCCAGGGGAGTGTCCTTCATAGATATCTGATCAGACTTATTTTTCGAAAATTAATGGATGCAGTCAGGGGAGTAAATGGTATTTGAATTAAAGGGAAAGATAAAGAATGTAGAAATAGAATCGGAGATGCAGGACTCATACCTGAGTTATG
>CAZDXU010000172.1:0-3728 GCA_964509585.1 uncultured Actinomycetota bacterium
CCTTCTATATTGTCTGGTGCTCTTAGTAAGGACAAATACATTTGTAGACATGTGTCCTATTGTATTTAATATATGCTATTGTATAAATACATATATTATTAAATAGAATCCCTTTTCTTCAAAACTTTTGCAATCTTTACCAGAGCTTCAATTGACGGTAAAGATGGCAAGAGTGGTATAAGAGTTGTATATTAGTACAATTATTTGTCTAATTCTTAGTTTATTTTAAATGTTTTTGGAAACTCGCTTTAACAGTTTTTATTGGGTGTTTAGCTATCTAATTTGATACTTTATTTGCCAAAATTGAAAAAATGTTAAAACAAAAGTAACTATTATCAGAAATACTGCTACTAATAAATAGAAAAATGATCCCCCTATTTTTAAATAGTAAGGTATTACATTATAATATACATGATCTGGTGATTTCTTTAATACTTAAGGCTGGCATGATAAAAATATACCTATATTCAGAAAAGGATGAAAATATAGACAGGGCCGCCGACCTGCTGGCGGGAAGGGTTGACCTTTCTCTGGCAGCGAAAAAGTTCGGCAGTTTATCCGGGCATGGCGGCCTGCCTGATGATGCAGGTATAATTATACTTGACCTTTCGGGCTTTTCCCTGAAAGAGGACGGCTTCAAAGACGATGTTAAAAAGCTAAACGGCTTATCCGGCAAAAATCCGGGGGGAAGGATCCTTATAATAGAACCTCCACAGCAGGTATATCTATTTGACGGGCTTTTTTTTGCCGATGACTTTTTATTTGCTGAAAACCTGGAAAGGGAACTCCTGCCCAGGATAGATTTCCTTCTATTCAAGCTTAGATTAATGATCCCGGCAGACAGCCTGGTCACAGGCGATATGGTGCTGAATATGGAAAAGTATGAGCTTATGGTGGGTAACCAGGTTATTGTACTTACCTTCAAGGAATTCGAGCTGTTAAAGCTTCTGATGCAGAATAAAGATAAGGTTTTTACCCGCATCAATCTCCTGTCTACAGTATGGGGTTATGATTATTATGGCGGCAGCAGGACAGTAGATGTACATATGAGAAGGCTCAGGGCCAAGATACCGCCCCCCTATAATAATATGTTAAAGACCATCCGCAATGTAGGCTACATGTTCTCTCCCGAAGAATAGCATCCCTGCCAAGATTTAACCTGGATTTAATATTTATGTAATCTGCATTTAACCTTGCTGTAGTAATATCCCTCCATCATAAATCTGGTTAAAGGAGTATTGAAATGGAACTTTCCGCGGTACTGGACACTGTATGGATTCTTATAGCATCATTTTTGGTATTTTCCATGCATGCCGGTTTTGCCATGGTGGAGGCTGGATTTACCAGGGCCAAGAATACGGTAAATATCCTGATGAAAAACTTTATGAATGTATCTGTGGGGCTCTTACTTTTCTTCCTGGTGGGATACGGCCTCATGTTCGGCAGGAGTGCCGGGGGATTTATAGGCACTGACGGATTTATGCTGGACATAGTAGACCCTTCCAATACCGGAAACTTTGCTTTCTGGTTTTTCCAGGCTGTATTTGCTGCAACTGCCGCTACCATAGTATCGGGTGCCGTGGCCGAGAGGATGAAATTCTATGGATACCTTATTTACTGTGCAGTACTTACTGCTGTCATATATCCTGTCGTAGGCCACTGGATCTGGGGCGGCGGATGGCTGGCCCGGCTGGGTATGATAGATTTTGCCGGCTCTACCGTAGTACATTCTGTAGGCGGACTATCTGCCCTGGCAGGTGCCGTGGTATTAGGGCCCAGACTGGGAAAATATAATGCTGACGGATCCTCCAATGCCATTCCCGGACACAATATAGCTATAGCCTTTCTTGGAGTTTTTATCCTGTGGTTCGGCTGGTTCGGCTTTAATCCAGGAAGTACTCTGTCGGCATCAAGCCCGGCTATTTCTACAATTGCCGTAAATACTGCAATTGCCGCTGCTGCTGGATCGCTTTCAGCCATGATATTTGTTTGGATAAGGTATAAGAAGCCGGATGCATCTATGACGCTTAACGGAGCCCTTGCCGGGCTGGTTGCCATAACTGCCGGCTGTGCTGTAGTATCGCCAATAAGCGCTATAATAATCGGCCTACTGGGAGGAGTACTGGTAAGTGTCTCTATTAACATTTTTGACCGGAAATTCCATATAGACGATCCGGTGGGGGCCATATCGGTCCATGGTGTGACAGGGATCTTCGGCACCCTTATGGTAGGCTTCTTTGCCCAGGAAAAATATGCTGCCCTGGCCGGATTTGAAAACACAAACGGTCTTTTCTTCGGAGGCGGAGGCAGGCTGCTGCTGGCACAGCTTACCGGCGTAGCAGCTGTTGCCGCCTGGACACTCAGTACCATGTTCCTAATCTTCTTTATTATGAAGAAAGCAAAAGCGCTAAGGGTATCCAGGGATGAGGAGCTAAAAGGACTTGATATAGAGGAACACGGCATGGAGGCATACAGCGGTTTCCAGATATTCTTAAATGATTAGAATATGACCTGTCCCGGTACCCTGGTCCATCTGGGTCCGGGACATATTTTATCCGGTGAAGGATACTTATTGTTTTTATGACTTTATAAAGGAGAAGGAAATGAAACTGATAATAGCCATGATACAGCCCCATAAGCTGCCTGATGTAAAAAAGGAGCTGTATAAGAATGAGATATATAAGATGACAGTTACCAATGTACTGGGAGCGGGACAGCAGAAGGGCTTTACCGAGACCTACAGGGGCGTACTTACTGAAGTCAACCTGTTAAAGAAGGTACGGCTGGAGATAGCAGTAAATGAGGATTTTGTGGAGCCCACCCTTGAGGCCATAAAGATGGGGGCCGGGACAGGCAGGATAGGCGACGGAAAGATCTTTGTCCTTGACCTTCCCAGGTGCATAAGGATAAGGACCGGCGAAGAGGGGGAAGCGGCCATAGGTTAAAGAATTAACACGGATTTAACCTAAGGACACTATAATTAAGCTATAATATGTTGCAGCTTACAATTATAGCATTGAGGATTATGCCCATAAGAAAGGAATGAGACATGGAAAACAATGAAAAGATGAAAGAATATGTGCTCAAAAAAGCGCATGACAATGACATCAAGTTTATCAGACTCTGGTTTACTGATGTACAGGGAATACTTAAGAGTTTCGCCCTTACGGTGGAAGAGCTGGAGGGCGCCCTTGAGGAAGGTATGGGGTTTGACGGCTCCTCTATCGAGGGTTTCTCCAGGATCGAGGAAAGCGATGTTATCGCCATGCCGGACCCCTCCACTTTCCAGATACTGCCCTGGAGCCCCAAGGAAAACGGCGTTGCCAGGATGTTTGCCGATATCCAGAATCCCGACGGCTCCAGCTTTCAGGGGGATTCCAGATGGATACTGAAAAAGACATTGAAGAAAGCTTCTGAATTGGGATATACATTTTATGTGGGGCCGGAACTTGAGTTCTTCTATTTCAAATCCGATGAGGGAGATCCCCAGGTACTGGACAGGGGAGGTTATTTTGACCTTACCACTCTTGACGTAGCTACGGAACTCCGCAGGAATACCATACTTTACCTGGAAGCAATGGGCATTGGTGTAGAATATTCACACCATGAGGTAGCTCCATCACAGCATGAAATAGACCTCAGGTATACCGATGCTCTTACCATGGCTGATAATGCCCTTACCTACAAGCTTATAGTCAAGGAAGTAGCAACCATAAATGGTGTCTATG
>CAZDXU010000173.1:0-9549 GCA_964509585.1 uncultured Actinomycetota bacterium
AAAGACTTTATAATAAGACCCTGATTGTTCTTTTTCCACTAAGAAGAGAGACTGATGCATTAAAAAGATATTGTGATTTAAGTGGAAAAATATTTAAAGATACATATAAAACTTGTCAATTTTCAAATCCTTTGACTTGCAGGGATGGGAGAGTTTTAAATAAACCCCAATATTGGAGTTAATTGTCTTGGGTTTGTTAAATATATAATCGCGAGAATTAATAAATAATACTAAAATTAACTAAATAATCAGCTTAATCATCATATTCTATGGAGAATATTGTAAAAATTGATTGGGATTTAACTTGGACAACAATGATGGCTATCGGAACTATTATTACTTCATTGGGAATACCGATAACTGCTGCGAATTCCGGCGTATCCGGACACCTTGCGGATGTTAGAAATTATTGCCAGTCGTTGCTGTTGTTGGTAGAGAGCTGAGAGCCGCTACTGGCTGGGGAGAGAGGATTCGAACCCCTACTATACGGTCCAGAGCCGCATGTCCTACCTTTAGACGACTCCCCAGCGATAAGCATTAATATGCTACCAAAAAAAGATTAAAGTGGCAAAGAATAATATGCCCCGCTGTCTGTCTTCATACTGCGGCCTATGCAGTCTTCCTTATGTAGAAAGTAAAGACCCCGTCTTCTTCCTCGACTTCTAAAAGTTCATTACCCGTGGACCTGGCCCAGCTCTCAATATCCGGCTTGGAGCCGGGATCATCTGCAGTCATCTTGAGCACCTGGCCCTCTTCCATGGAATCTATCTTCTTCCTGGTCTCGAATATGGGCACCGGGCAGTAAAGTCCCACGCAGTCAAGGGTATCATCAAATTTTTTTGCTTCATCCATTTAAACCTGCCGTTTCAGAGCTTATTGCCGCAATTGGGACATTCGTCTATATGAGAAGACACAGGATAACCGCAGGAACTGCAAAGGGTTATCTTAACCTTGCAGAAGCTGCATTCCCCTGTAGCATCATCCTTTATCTCCGCATCACAGTAAGGGCACTTGCATGGTTTATTATTTTCTTGAGCCATTATCCACTCCCGGTGAATTATTTTTTATGCTTTTTCCTGTAGTCCTCTATTGCCGCATGAAGGGCATCTGCTCCCAGGTTAGAGCAGTGCATCTTATTCTTGGGAAGTCCTCCCAGTTCCTCGGCTACATCATCATTGGTTATCTTCATAGCCTCATCCAGGGTCTTGCCCTTGGCCATCTCGCTTACCATGCTGGATACGGCTATGGCTGCGCCGCAGCCGAATGTCTTGAATTTTACATCCTCTATGGCATCATCCTTTACCTTTATATAAAATGTCATCATATCGCCGCAGACAGGATTGCCTATCTCTCCGGTACCGTCAGCATCCTTTATCTCTCCCACATTCCTGGGTGCAGCAAAATGATCCATTACTTTCTCGCTATATGGAGCCATCTCAACCTCTTTTCAAATTATTAATCCCGTTCAGAGCTGGATTTTTAATATATTATGTTTGATAACATCTTTCAAGTTATTTCTGGCTAATTATCCTTATTGTAGATGGGGGACATCTGCCTCAGTTTATCTATTATGGGCGGAAGCACTTCCAGGACTTTATCCACCTCCTGGGTGGTATTGTATTTACCCAGGGAGAAGGATATGGAGCCCTGTGCCAGGGTGGGGGAAAGCCCCATCTCCGTAAGCACATAGGAACTTTTAAGGGCCTGGGAGGCGCATGAAGAGCCGCTGGCGGCAAATATGCCCTGCATATTGAGCATCAGCAGTATCGACTCGCCCTCTATGAACTCAAAACTTATGTGGGCGCTTCCCGGTATCCTTTGCGTGCGGTGTCCGTTCAGCTTTACCCTGTCTATATTCTTCATAATACCATCTATAAGTTTGTCTCTCAAACCGGAGATATGTTCCCTGTTTTTTTCCAGCTCCTGTTTTGCCAGTTCGCATGCCCTGCCAAAACCTATGATGGCCGGGATATTCTCGGTACCGCCCCGGCGCCCTTTTTCCTGGATGCCTCCCAGGATGAGGGGCTTTATCCGGGTTCCTTTTTTTACATAAAGCGCGGCTGCGCCCTTGGGACCATACATCTGCTGTGCCGAGAAGCTGTAAAGGTCTATTCCCAGGTCTTTTACATCTACCGGTATTATCCCTGCAGTTGCTACACCGTCGCTATGGAATTCAATATTTTTTTCCCCGGCAATACCTGCAATCTCCTTTACTTTCTGGATGGTGCCCACTTCATTATTGGCATGCATGACCGATATGAGAACGGTGTCTTCCCTTATTGCCTTCCTTATATCACCAGGATCTACAAAACCGTCGCTGTCCACACCGATACGGGTGACCTCCCAGCCCTGCTTCTTCATCTCCTTTAAGGGATTTATGATGGACTGGTGTTCTATGGATGAGGATATTATATGCTTTCCCTTTTTTTCGAGAGTCCTGGCAATGCCCCACAGGGCCATATTATTGGATTCAGTCCCGCATGAGGTAAAGTATATCTCATCGCTGTCGGCATTTATGAGTGACGCAGCCTGTTCCCGGGCATTATCCAGGGCGCCGTGCGCCTTGTCCCCGAAGTCATGGAGGCTGGAAGGATTACCGAAATGGATGCTGAAATAAGGGAGCATATCCTCCAGGACCCTTTTATCCACGGGGGTTGCGGAAGCATTGTCAAAATATATGTTTGATCCTGCCATAAGACCTCCAGTTTAAGGCATCCTTATGTATATTACTAGTATTATAATAGTATTAGTATGATAATATTATTTCACAAAAACATGGCAAAAGCAAATTCTGGAATATAAGGGGAGAGGCTGCCTGGACTAAAGCATATTATTAAAAAGAGGCTGAATCTGTTAAAATAATCTTTAATAAAAATAGCAATATGATATGCCATAAAGATATAGTAAAAATATTAAATTATCTTGTGGGTTTTCCTGGAAAGGGGAAAAGATGATAATCGGGATAGGAAATGTAGGAAGTACATCTCTAAAGAGTAAGATAATAGATATAAATAATAAGAATGAGATAAATGTGCTGGGCGAGGCCAGCCTGGACATGATAAAGACCCGGGGGAGTTCCAATTTTACCCACAGGGTGGGGAACGGACCCCTGGAGAAGGAAGTTATAAGGATATCCGGGTTTGACCGGGGAATAAAATATATACTCAAATGGTTCTTAAACAACAAGGTTATATCACGTCCGGAAGACATCGAGGCCCTGGGTTTTAAATGCGTCCTGGGTGAAAAAAACGGGGCCAATATACTGACTCCTAAGATACTGGAAGAGATGGAAAGATACCTTTTTGTGGCTCCCGTGCATAATGGACCCTATATCGAGAGCATCGGGGTATTTAACAGGATACTTGATGTGCCCATGGTGGGGGTATTTGAGCCCTCATTCTACTGGACCATTCCTTCATACAGGAGGATCTCAGGCATGCCCTGGGAATGGGAGGAAAAGGCAGGCATAAAGAAACACGGATTCCACGGTTCTTCCCACAGGTATATGGCGGCCATGGCCTATAAGCTTATGGGCACCGAGAACATGAACCTCATAACTATCCACCTGGGGGGAAGCAGCTCCATAACTGCGGTCAAGAATGGTGAAGCTATTGACACCAGCATGAGCTTCTCGCCCAATTCAGGACTGCTCCAGGGTACCAGGATCGGCGATATAGACGGTACAGCCCTTCTTTTCGCCATGAAGAAGCTGGGGCTTTCAGTCGACCAGGCCCAGGAAGGGGTCTCCAATAATGCCGGTCTCCTTGGCATAGCCGGCATAGGCACTGACGATATGAGGGGGATAATAGAAGCTGCCGATAAGGAAAACCAGAGGGCCCAGATGGCAGTGGACCTTTTTGTAGACGGCATAAGGAAGTATATCGGAGCATTTTCCACTACCCTGGGAAGCATAGACTGCATAATCTTCGGCGGCGGGATAGGGGAGAAGAGCCCCCTTATCAGGGAAAGGTGCCTGGAGAATATGGACTATATGGGCATCAGGCTGGATCTTGCCAGGAATAAGGAGCTTAACGGCCAGCTGGGGATAATATCTTCAGATTATTCGGTTATCTCAAAGGCCAAGATATATATAGTCCCCACCAATGAAGAACTGGTGGTTGCCCATTTCACCAAGAAGGTAGTAGAAAAGGGAAGAGACCTTACTCCGGAAGAGATGATATTCAGGCTTTAGGAAGACTGACGGTCTTTTATCAGTTCATAATAATTGCGGATGCGTTCCATGGTAAGATCGTAGCCCAGTATCTCCATGGCGCCGAAAAGGGGCGGGCTCACCTTTTTTGCCCACAGGGCTATCCTTAAGACCTCAGCCAGCTTCCTGAAAGAAAGTCCCAGCCTCTCTGAAAGAGACCTCAGGCTTTCCTCTATATTTCCTGAAGTGAAATCATCTTTTACCGTCTCCAGGCAGGTAATCGCCTCACTTAGGACAGCGGCAGCATCAATAGCTTTTTTATCAAAATATGACTCCATCTCCGGGCTGTATTCTAGGGCGGTAAAGAAAGGCATCACCCAGTCCAGGCTCTCATCTATAGTCTTTATCCTTTCCCTGAGTATGGGGACTATCATGCTGACTGCAGTCTCCGGTTCAGGCCCCTCTTTAAGAAGCGATGACGGCTCCACCTGTTTTAGCTTTTCCCGGATGGTCTTAAGAAGCATGTCCTTTAAGACCCCTTCATCAGTATTCCTGATATAGGTGCCGTTTATCCACAATAGTTTCTGGTGATCGAACCGGGCGCCCTTTTTATTTATGTCTTCCAGGGAGAACCTGTTTATGAGCTCATCCCTGGTAAAGATAGTCGATCTTTCATCAAATGCCCAGCCCAGAAGTGCTATATAGTTTACTATGGCCTGGGGAAGGAAGCCTTCCTGCCTGAATGCTTCCATGGATACGGAGCCGTGGCGCTTGGAGAGCTTCTTACCGTCAGGGCCCAGGATCATGGGAAGGTGGGTAAATATTGGCCTTTCCATTTGGAGGGCATCATATATGAGGAGCTGCTTTGGGGTATTTGACAGGTGGTCCTCGCCCCTTATCACATGACTTATCTGCATCAGGGCATCATCTATGGCGGCGGAAAGATTATAGGTGGGAAGACCGTTTGAGCGCAGTATTATGAAGTCCTCTATGGTGTCCGAGTTTACTGATATATTCCCATATACCCTGTCATCAAACTCAAGTACCTTATTCTCAGGCACCAGGAACCTTATGGCAAATGGCCTGCCGTCTTTGAGGCTACTGTCTATCTCCTCCTGGGGCAGGTTCAGGCATTTGCGGTCATACTGGAATGTCTTCCCCTGGCTCTCGGCAGCCAGCCTGCTTTCTTTTAGAGACTGGGGACTGCAGAAGCAGCGGTAGGCCTTCTTATCCTCAAGCAGCCTGTCCGCATATTCTTTGTAGATGCCTGATCTTTCAGACTGCCTGTAGGGGCCGAAGCTGCCGCCCTTATCCGGACCCTCATCCCAGTCTATTCCCAGCCATTTCAGGGAGTCCAGTATGGGAAGCACCGCTTCCTCCATATGCCGGGCCATGTCGGTATCCTCAATGCGGATAATAAAGGTGCCATTTTGCCTCCTGGCAAAGAGCCAGTTGAAAAGCGCGGTCCTGGCGCTGCCTATATGCAGGTATCCTGTAGGGCTGGGGGCAAATCTTACCCGTATGTCTTTGTTTTTTTCCATATCCTTAAGGGTTTACCCAGATAGTTATCTTCCTTATAAGCTCCACCGGCTGGCCCCACATGGGGTCCTGCCTGTGGGTATAGCCTGACGGTACCTCTCCATAGGCTTCATTTTTATATATTATATTATTATATCCTGCTTCTATCAGGATGTGGTTGGCTTCATTTATAGGCATAAGGGCTACCATAGGCATTATGGGTATGGCATCCCCGGGTATGGGCATTTGGGTCGTGGGCTCCTGGCCGTACCTGAATTCCTTTATCTGTATCTCTTCCTGGGGAGTGAATCGGTTGGGTATCATATACTGGCCTGTCTCATGGTCGGGGACTACCTGCATCATTATCCCGTCATCCTGGGGCCTTATGAAATCCTCTATGGGAAGTTCCTTGACGGCTTCTTTCATAAACAGGTTCCAGATCATGGCAGGATGGGCTCCTCCGGCCACCCTCATGTCATGTATATAATCCATCTCTATATTTGATTCGGGATAACCCATCCATACACAGGCCACCAGGTTGGTGGTAAAACCGGTAAACCAGGCATTCTCGGCTTCCTGGGTGGTACCGGTCTTTCCGGCGACGGCCCTGTCATCCAGCCTGGCCCTGGTACCGGTACCCCGCTGCACTACCTGCTGCATTATCTCTATGGCCCGGTAGGCATTAATGGGGGTAAGCACCTGGGTTCCCTGGGGCTGGTATTCCTCCAGCACCAATCCTGTATCGTCCACAACCTTTAGTATGGCTACCGGTTCATTTTTTACCCCGTAATTTGCGATGGTGGCAAATGAGGCAGCCACTTCCAGGGGAGATACGCCTATGGTCAGTCCTCCCAGCCCTATGGCAGGATAGGGATTAAGGGCAGTCTCTATGCCCATATCCATGGCCAGCTTGGCGATGTGGTAAGCTCCTACACGCATTATAAGCTGGGAATAGACCACATTTATCGATTTCACCGTAGCTTCCAGTATAGGCATCTCATTTATCTCATAGGAATCACTATTGTAGTTTCCCACCTCCCAGGGCTCGCTGCCGAATATGTCAAACATTATAGGCCCGTTGGGATTGAATGTCATATAGGGGCTGATACCCTGCTCCATTGCTGCCAGCAGGGCAAATATCTTGAATGTGGAGCCGGGCTGGCGCTTTGCCTGGGTAGCCAGGTTGAACTTCATGTCCGTAAAATCATTACCACCCACCAGGGCCTTTATATACCCATTGGAGGGATCTAGCGCTACCAGGGCCGCAACCGGGTCTTCCTCTGGTTCAAACAGCACCTCCCTTATGGCATTTTCGGCATATACCTGCATCTCGGGGTCCAGGGTGGTATAGATCTCAAAACCTCCCTTAAACACCCTTTCCACCCCATATTTGGCTATTAGCTCCTGCTTTACATGCTCGACAAAGTACAGGGCAAATGCCTTTTCTGTATCTTCCCTGGGCCTCTGGGTTATAATGGGCTTCCTTATAGCCTCATCATATTCATCCTGGTCTATATATCCCAACTTCATCATATTGTTAAGCACCAGATTCCTTCTTTCCACGGCTGCTTCCATATCGATATAGGGGGAATGAAGGTATGTCTGCAGCATGCCCGCTATCATGGCTGATTCCTCCAGGTTCAGGTAACCCACATCCTTGTTGAAATACGTCTTTGCCGCTGCCTGTACCCCGTAAGCGCCTTCTCCCAGGTATACGGTATTAAGATACATCTCCAGTATCTCATCCTTGGAGTAGATCTGTTCCAGCTGGTAGGCCAGTATGACTTCCTTAAGTTTTCTCTCATATGTTATCTCATACTTTTCCTCGGGCATATATACATTCTTTACATATCCCTGAGTTATGGTGGTGGCCCCCTGCTCCACGTCGCCGGTGGTCAGGTTTATTACCAGGGAACGCATTATGCCTTCCAGATCGAAACCGGGGTGCTGGTAGAACCTCTCGTCCTCGATTGCCAGCACTGCGTTCAAAAGGTTGCGGGGTATCTCACTTAGGGATACCAGTTCGCGGTTCTCCTCGCCGTGGAAAGTGGCGATAAGGCTGCCGTCACTGGCATATATCCTGGAAGTAAGGGCTGCCTCGGCAGGAGTGAAATCTTCTATCTGGGGAAGGTCACCCAGAAACTGGTCAACTGCCCGGGCGATAAAGAGAAACAGCCCGGCAAAGGCGGCCATAAATAATATATTACCGGCAGTCAGCACGGCAATAACTGTTATGATCAGCCTGGGGAGCCGGCCCCTGCCTTTATTATGTTTTTTCCTTAACCTTGACATCTGCTATATTCTATAAAAACTATGGGAAAATTTAAATCAATACTTGTCTTTTCAAGTGATAAATCTTACCAGATTTCAAATAATTATTATATAGGAGCCAGTACGGCACCGGGCAGTATGTGAAAATATATGATGCGGTTATTGATAATGGAAGGCAAAATATATAATATCTTATAAAAGAGAAAAGGAACTGATGATAAAGAAAATAATACTCTCTTCATTTATATGTACGGCAGCCATTATTCTTGTATCCTGCCAGTCCCCGGAGCAAAGGGTCGAAAAAGAAATTGTCACGGTCACTGTTGTAGAGACAGTGGTTCAAACGGTGGAAGTGGAGAAGAGGTCACCTTATACATATGAGCTTTTAAGGGACATGGCAGCGGATGATAACTATATTGGCGACCCTGCATCGGGACACAAGATGGCATTTGCCAATATCTCTGCCGATCTTCCCTATGCATATTTAGTCCAGGAAAGCATTGTATCAGAGTGGATAAGTGCCGGAGGCAGAGCGGAAGACTTGATGGTGATGGATAATATGGCTGACAGGGAAAAGGCTCTGGAAAATGCAGGGATTGTCTTCGGCGGGGATGCGGAGGTCTTTATACAGTTCTTCAGCCATGCAGCGGTAAATGCCCACATAGGTATGCAGGCCTCGGAATCAGGGGTCTATGTGATAGGGATTGAAGTGCCGGTACCCGGTTTTCCCCTGATGGGCGTGGATAATTACGGCGCCGGCAGGCTTGCCGGGAAGTGGGCCGCCAGCATGGCGGACCCGGTCTACGGGGGATGGGAAAATGTGGACAGGGTGGTCTACCTTGGTGCGGTTGGTAACGATGATAAGGCTGGACTCAGGATATCCGGCGCAAAGGCAGAGCTTGTGGAGCAGTTCGGCATGGAAGCGGATGATGAGGCCCAGGGCTCCAAAGCTGTCATGGAGGAAGGGGTGCTGATGCCCGGGGACGGAGGCAGGGCAATAAGAGATATGCTAAAATACTATACGGACGATGAGAATATAATAGTATTCTGCTTAAATGACAGCGTAGCCGAAGGCGCATACAGAGCCGCACTGGAAAAGGACAGGTGGGACCCCGATAGGTGGCTAATCATATCCTACGGCCTGGATGACAGGGGAAAAGACCTGTTAAGGGAAGGAATAATAGATGCCGGTGTTGCCATCTTTCCCGAAAGGTACGGGGACTATCTGGTGCCGGCTGCCCTGGCATATATATACGGCAATCCTGTACCGCCATATATATTTATGGAGAGCGAAGTCATAACTCTCGAAAATATAGGGGAGTATTATCCCTAAATAAGACCGGGCCGGCGAAAATTCACCAGCAGCAGGCTGCCTGATATTCTTTCGCTATTCTTTCATTTATCTTTCACTAATAATATAGGTCTGGGATCTGCCGCCGCCAACTTTTTTAACCAAACCCTGTTTAACCAGTTTGTTCAGATCGGCAACCGATTGAGTCCTGCCCAGACCTACTAGTATCTGATATTCAGCAGCTTTCAAACTTTTATGTTTAAGAAATAGAGAATAAGTTTTTTGTAAGCGATTATCATCCAGGTCAATGTCAGGAATA
>CAZDXU010000174.1:0-7004 GCA_964509585.1 uncultured Actinomycetota bacterium
AAGATATAGAGAAGGATGGTTCCATAAAGTATTATAAAGACAGGTCAGGTACGCTCCATGTGCCTAAAAGAAGTCTGGATGATATAGTACACATGAATAGTTTTTAGAAAAACCAATAGAAAAAAATATTTTTTTAAAAAATTGGTACAACCGCTTGACAGCTTTACCATAATAGCTATAATTGTGATTATCATAAACACATATGAAAATCAGGATGCCTTACAACCAGGAATTATTGCATAAAGTAGCAAAATTATATTATATTGAAGACCTCAAATAGGAAAGCATAGCCAGGAGGCTGAAAATATCCAGATACAAAGTAAGCAGGGTCCTTAAGAGGGCCAAAGATAAGGGCATGGTAAGAATAGAAGTTATAGGACCTGGTTTTATCAAAGATGACCGTACTCAAAATGGATAATAATATATTTAAGAAGATCCAGACACAAAAAAAATCTACAGTGGTTGTAGACCAGCTTGTCAGGTTGATAAATGAGAATAAACTCAAGGTTGGCGACAGGCTTCCTTCCGAGAGGGACCTGGCGGAGTCATTAGGGGTAAGCAGGGGAGTACTTCGTGAATCTATAAGGGCGCTTGAGATCGCTGGTATCATAGAAGCAAAAAGCGGTTCTGGAAATTACATAAAATCCAATGCCAATATAACCCGGGAGATCGAAGCCCTGAATATCCTGGAAGAAGAAGATAATCCGCTCGACATCATAATGGTCAGGAAAAACCTGGAGCCCCTTGCAGTCAAGATGGCTGTCAGGAATGCTGAGAAGGAAGATATAAAAAGGCTGGATGCAATACTTACAAAGATGAAGAAGAACAAGGAAGCGGGCATTATAGATAATAAGGTGGACGGCCAATTCCATATTGCTATTACTAAAGCATCTAAAAACAGGACACTTCTGGACATAATGAGGCTCATCGTCCTCAAGATGCAGAAGCAGAAATTCTGGCAGTATACAAAAGAAAAATCAATATATTCCCTGGGCCATTCAGGTCTTTATCTTGATGAGCATACCCAGCTGGTGAAAGCCATAAAGAATAAAGATGAAAAAAGCGCTCTCGAGGCTATCAACCAGCATCTTGAGGATGTGGAAAAAGATAATAAAGAGTATTTTGGTTAATTTTTTTTATCAAAATTGGTTTAACAGGTTTACCAAATTTTGAGATAAGAAAAAGGAGGTGAAAAGCAACAAATTGCAGACCTGTATTTCATTATTATTAAGAAGGAGGGATTAGAAGATGTCTAAACTAAAAGTATTGGGTACGGCCATTCTGTGCTTCAGCATTATTGCGGCTCTTGCAGTACTGCCGGGATGCAAAGAACCCGAAGTTATCGTAGAAACAGTGACCGAAACGGTCACAGAGACAGTAGTTGAGACTGTGGAAGTAGAGGCTGAAGAAGAGGGCCCGTCTGAAGAATATGCTATAACTGTCTGGAAGTTTGGCGGGACCAGGATAGAGAGAAATTATGGTGCTACTAAGACGGCTGCCTGGAATGAAGCCAATCCTGGCATGATGGCGGAATGGGTAGAAAATGATTGGTCAGCCAGGTCGGAGCTGGTTGTGACTAGCTTTGAAACAGGTAATCTACCTGATGTGATCATAGTCGATACCCAGAGTATTCCTGATTTTGCCGCCATGGGAGCCATACAGTCTTTTAGCGACCTGGCTCCGGAATTGGTTGATGAATGGGAGGATAAGTTTGTTCCCGAGACCTTTGCCCTTGGATGGTATCAGGATAAATTCTATGGATTCTCTACTTATGTCGATATTGCTACTTTCCTGGGCTATAGTACAGAAATAGTCAGAAAAGCAGGACTTGTAAACGATGAAGGTGATGCCGTAGGTCCTGAGACCTGGGATGAATTGATAGAATATTGTGAGGTCTTGCAGGCCGAAGGCTTCGGAGCTATAGCTCTTTCCCTTACAGGAATTGCTACAGATATGAACATGATAGAGGGAATAGCATATGCAAATGGCGGAAGGTGGCTGGATGAAGACGGGAATGTTGCTGTAAATGGACCCGGCTTTGTGGATGCAGTCCAGCTATATGCTGACCTTGCTCCATACGCACTGCCTGGAGCAGTCGAATCAAACTACCGTGATAATGCTGTTCAGTTCTTCAATGGACAGGCTGGTTTATATCCAGCGCTATCATGGGTAGGGGTATTTAATACAGAACTCCAGATACCACCAGATTTTGCTTATAACCTGACCACCTTCCCGGTAAATCCCAATCCAAGCGGCAACTTTGAACCAGCCAGCGGGATAATGACCGGTACATTCTGCCCCATGATAACCAGCAATGCTAAGAATGTAGAGGCAGCACTGGCTTATGTCGATTACTGGACTCAGGATGAACAGGTGCTTGGATGGAATGGTTCAGTACAGTTTGGAAGAGTGCCCACAGCACTGGTATGCTGGTCTTCTGCAGATATTGAAAGATTCTGGCCGGACCTTAAAGACAGGTATGATGAGGGCACACTATTTAAAGGTGTTCTTCCCATGCCTGCTTTCCCGGGCTTGAATGAATCTTATGAGTACTTCGGTACCGCACTGCAGGAAGTGGTGCTTGGCGTGTCTGACGCCCAGACAGCAATGGATAAATTTGCTGATGAAGTAAAAGAGATACTGGGACAGTAGTGTAAATCAAGACTAAGGGGGCTGCCTTAAAGCAGCCCCCAACAGGTAAATATGGAAAGATCAAAAAAAAGATTAGCATATATATTAATAATACCTGCGATAGTGTTTGTAATGGCTTTTATCCTATATCCGGTGGTAGACCTTTTCAGGCTCAGTTTTACGGACAAGGTGCTGACAGACCCCGAAAGCGGAAATTTTGTGGGTTGGGAATCCTATAAAGCTATTCTTTCTGATGACGTGACATTGATAGCACTAAAGAATACTCTTATTTATGTGGCTGCAGGAGTTATTATAACCGTGGTCATAGGGCTTTTTCTGGGCCAGCTTCTCAGCCTGGATAAGCCCATCACCAGGATAACCAGCGGTATTATCCTCATACCCTGGGCCATGCCGCCCGTAATAATTGCCGCGGCATGGAAATGGATGATGCATCCCCAGCTGGGAGTCATAAATGACCTGCTTCAAAGCTGGAATATAATTGAAAGACCAATAGCATTTCTCAGCACCCCTGCCCTGGCTATGCCCAGCTTAATAGCGGTGCTCGTATGGAGACTTTTCCCCCTGGAATCAATACTGATATCCGCCGGCATACAGTCAATACCCCAGGAGATGCATGAAGCGGCAGTGGTGGACGGGGCTACCAACCGGCAGAGATTTTTCTATATAACCATCCCATCCATAAGGTTTATTATACTTACTACTGCACTTATGAATACCCTGTGGATCCTTAACAGCATCGCCCTTGTCCTTATAATGACCGGCGGCGGACCGCTAAACTATACTGAACTTCTGACCACGCTGATATACAAGACCGGATATAAGTTTTTCAAGTTTGGTGAAGCTTCTGCACTGGCGGTATTAAATTTCGGTTTTATCCTTGTACTGAGCCTGATATACCTTTATATATTCAGGGATAGCTGGCGTAAAGTATTAGCAAGAAAATAGGTACATAATGAGATTAAGAAAAAAAATTGGAAGAGAAATCCTATTATATATTATCTGTATTTTCATAATCATAATAATACTGGCACCCCTATTGTGGGTGGGCATTTCTTCATTTAAGTCTATAACCGATGTTCAGAGGGTACCAATAGAATATATTCCCAGGGATCCTACAATTGAGACCTATAAATTTATTTTCTTTGACCCCAGGTTTGGCAATTGGGATAAGTTTCTGTTAAACAGTCTGAAGATATCTGTTATAACCACTGTTATAGTTACGGCTGTAGCCTCCCTGGCCGGCTATGCTTTTTCCCGCTTCAGGTTCAAGGGGGCTGCTGCCATGCTGATACTTTTCCTTATCACCCAGATGTTTCCTGGACCATCTATTTTGATACCCATATACCGTCTTATCGACAGGCTTGGCCTTATAGATACCCATACGGGTGTAATACTGGTACATATAACCCTGACCCTGCCGTTTGCCATTTGGCTTTCCATAGGCAGTTTTGAAAACATACCTGTAGACATCGAGGAGGCTGCCTATATTGACGGCTGCTCGCCCATAAAGACGTTCTTTAAAGTCATTCTTCCAATATCCAAGATAGGACTGGTTTCCGTGGCCATGTATGCCTTCCTGCTCTCATGGGCGGAGTATATATTCTCGCTGGTAATACTGCAGTCAGAAAGCCAGAGGACAGTAGCGCTTCAGCTTGGATCAATGGCTTCAGAGATAAATATAGTATGGAATGAGATCGGTGCTGCTACGATGGTCGTCTCTATACCATTGCTGGTATTTTTCCTATGGGCACAGAAATATTTTGTAAAGGGCATGGTAGCAGGCGCAGTAAAGGAATAGCCGCATAAGATGAGATCTATTGACAGGATAATATCAGCACACAGGGGTGAAAAAACAGATAGGATCCCGGTTGATGCATGGTGGTCAGAAGAAATATATGAAAAGATAAAATCTGAGAAAAAACAAAATCCGGTTGTCTTTTACGGCCTTGATACAAGAAGATTGTTTACGGAGGCTCCCTTGCTGGATAACAGCTGGGACGACCTTCTGGGTAAAAGAAGAAAAATTAAGATATACTCCTATCCTTTTCCAGATGTTGAAATGGCTGATACGGGAAAATTTGGAATACAGTCAAAGATAAAACAGATAAAAGATGAGGGATATCCTGCTATAGGACATATTGGAAGCATCTGTTTTGAAGTCATCCATAATATTACTGGAATGGAAAACTTTTTTATGGCCATCTATGATAAATATGATGATGTTGATGATGCATGTGAAGCAATATCTGATATCAAGATGGACATGGCGCTTGAGCTTACCGGCAATGGTGTCGATATAGTTCATATGGGCGATGATTTCGGGTCGCAAAAGGGGCTTCTTGTATCGCCGGATTCCTGGCGAAAACTGTTTAAACCCAGGATAGCAAAAGTCATAAATGCGATTAAAGCCAAAAATAAAGATTGCTTAGTCTTTTTCCATAGCGATGGCGATATAACAGACATCATAGGAGATTTTATAGAAATAGGTGTAGATTTTTTAAACCCCATACAGCCAGAGTGTATGGATATAAACTGGATAAATGATAAATATGGGCATAAGATATCCTTCTGGGGAGGAATAGGCACTCAGGGCACACTATATAGTGATAAAGATCATATATACAGTAAAGTAAGGGAGACTATAGAAATACTGGGAAGCAATAATAGACTGGTCATATCACCTACCCATATGATCCCGGGAGATGTGTCCATCGAAAATATAGACCATTTTTTTAAGGCAATAAAATATTTTGGATCAGGCAGGAAATAGAGGAGAAATAATTTGAAAATAAAAAACATAGAAGTCATCCCCCTGACATACAGGCTCAAAAAAGAAGAGATATGGCAGGCATCCTGCGTATATGTGGATGTATGGAACTATCTCCTGGTAAAGGTAAATACAGATGAAGGAGTGTACGGACTGGGTGAGAGCGGAGGCGGTCACTATATCCCTAAAATCGGAAGACCTGTAATTGAGTTCTTTTCCAGGTTCCTGGTAGGACAGGAGATCGATGATATAGATAAGATCTGGAGGAAGCTATACCTTTCTTCACATTATTGGGGAAGAAGGGGCATAGTAGTCAGCATCATCGGGGCTATAGAGATGGCATTATGGGACTTAAAGGGCAAGATTGAAGAGAAACCTCTCTATGACCTTATAGGCGGAAAAAAACATGAAAAGATCAGGGTTTATGCCAGCGGAGGCATGCAGAAGCCGACAAAGGATCTTATAGCTGAAGTCGAAGGATATATTGATGAAGGATTTACTGCAGTGAAGATAAGGGGCGGTTATGGCAGGGAAAAGGATATAGGCCTGGTAAGGGACATAAGAAAGGCGCTGGGTCATAATTTTGACCTGATGCTGGACACCGGACAAAACTACGTACCCTATAACTGGAGTGCCAGAGAAGCTGTAGATATATGCAGAGACCTGGAGCAGTACAGTTTATGCTTTATTGAAGAACCCTATATCACAGATGATCTGGAAGGATATTCTTATCTCAAGGAAAATAGCCCGGTTCCCATAGCCATGGGAGAAAACGGAAGCACGGTCTATGAGTTCAAGACCTTTATTGATAATGATATTGCTGATATATACCAGCCCGATGTGACAAATGTGGGGGGAATAAGGCAATTTATAAAAGTCGCAGAATATGCCCATGAAAAAAACCGGAAAATAGCCCCCCATGTCTTCAGGTCGGGCGTAAGCCTTATGGCTCATTTGTATCTTCTGGCATCTATCAGCAACCCCCTTATGCTTGAATACTGCAGGATACCTAATCCCCTTATGTTTGATCTTCTAAACATTAGACCAGAACTGAAAGAAGGATATATTTACATACCTGTTGAAAACGGCCTGGGTGTCAATATTGACGACAGTATCCTGGAGAAATACAAATTCCAGGACAGAGTCCAGTATTTTAAGATCGAGAAAGAATAATATGATATCAGACAGCAGCATAAACATAGAAGGATTCATATGCGCCCGCATAAGGGCTAAAGGCCCTGTATTATATTATATGAGTGATTTTGAATCAGAATATGATATCTGTTCTATATACTGGAAAGTGGACTTTGCCGGCAAATCTTATCTTGTAGATACCGGCATTAAGGACATGGATTATATAAACAGTACAACCAGGAGCGGTCATGTGTGGGAACGGCTGGATGATATAAGAAGATTTGACCATATAGATTATATTTTCCCCACCCATCTTCATTATGACCACTGCTCCGGGATATATGATTATGACAAGGCAAAAATAATCCTGGCCGAAAAGACATTTGATAATATAATGGATAAGAGATTCGGTATAATTTATAAAGAAAAAATATTTTCAAAAGAAATACTT
>CAZDXU010000175.1:0-3931 GCA_964509585.1 uncultured Actinomycetota bacterium
TTTCTACCTCCTGGTAAATCATACATTTACATAAATGCGCTAATAAAAATTAGCACTCTCGTCTATCGACTGCTGACTCTAAGAAGTTTAATACATGGAAAGTAAAAAATCAAGTATAATTTAAAAAAAATTTTTAACTAATCAGATAAATAATTTTTCACTTATAGTGAAAAATATTTTTTATTGTCATATATCACTTTTGGAATATACATCGATATCCAGGCCGTCGATAAGCCCTTTCCTGAACCTGTGGTATCCCAGGCAGGCTACCATGGCAGCATTGTCCATGCAAAGGTAAAGCGGAGGTACGTGGACTTTTAAGCTATTCTTTCTGCCTTCATCCTGGAATGCTTTCCTTAGCCTGCTGTTGGCGGCCACTCCCCCGCTTATAAATATCCTCTGGACGCCGTATTTCCTGGCTGCTGATATAGCCTTATATGTGAGTACATCCACAATGGCCTTCTGGAATCCTGCCGCCAGGTCGTTTATGTTTTTGTCAGACATAAGGCTTCTGTCCTTTTTTGTCCTGTATATAAGGGCAGTCTTAAGGCCGCTGAAACTGAAATTGAAATCCCCGCTATCTATCATTGGCCTGGGAAGGTCTATTATCTCCTCATCGCCTTCGGCTGCCAGCCTGTCTATGACAGGGCCTCCCGGATACCCCAGTCCCAGATATCTTGCGATCTTGTCATAGGCTTCCCCGGCTGCATCGTCCACTGTATGACCCACCTGGCTTATGTCCCAATTTTCATCTACCAGGTAAAGACTGGAATGCCCTCCCGAAACAATCAGGCCTAAAAATCCTCCGGAGGCCCGCGGACCTTCCAGAAGATTGGAATAAAGATGCGCCTCCAAATGGTTTACGGCAATAAGGGGAATATTTTTGGCATAGCTTACCGCCTTGGCCGCACCAACACCTACAAGAAGTGATCCTATGAGCCCGGGCCTGTTTGTAACGCTTACCGCATCGATATCATCCAGCCCGGTCCCGGCCTGGTCCAGGGCTTCCCTTATCACTATGTCTATCATCTCTATGTGCCGGCGCGAGGCCACCTCCGGGACTACTCCCCCGTATTTTTTGTGTATCTCATTCTGGGATGACACTATATTGGACAGGACCTCATTGCCATTGGATACAACTGAGGCACAGGTGTCGTCACATGATGTCTCTATGCCAAGTATATATATATCATCTTTTTTCTTGCTGTTTTTACTCATGATCTTTTTAATGATCGCCCTGCCTCCCGAAAGGGACAAAATCCCTTACATATATAGGATCTACCCTCTGCCCCGGTATGCCGTCTTCTATACACTTACCGACACATGCATCCAGTGAGCCTGGATGGGGAAATATATTTTTCCTGTCAAGACAAAGTTCCGGGACAATACCGGCCAGCTGGAGCAGCATCTTTTCATATCCGGTCACGCAGTTTCCTCCCAGGAAAACAGAGCTGGCTTTCCTGCTGCCGGCACCGGAAAGCCATTTTTCAAATGAACCGGGAAATCCGCCGGAATCTATAAGGGTCATCTCCGCAATACGTTTTATGCCATAAGCCCTGTCCCCACGGTTTATACTGGCTATATGGCCGGACAGGTCATACTCATCGCCTGGACCGGTTATCTTATACCGGGAAAAATAAAGTTCATCTTTTTTTACATCCAGACATGGAAGTATGAAGACATCCTTTCCAGCAGCAATGCTTTTACTGATGCCGGCTATATTCCTGTATGCGATACCATAAGCTGCAGCATCCAGGGCATTTATGCCGTATACCGGGACATCCAGGACCCATCCCAGGGTCTTTGCCACGCTTATGCCTATCCTGGTCCCTGTAAAGTCTCCCGGCCCCTTATTGACCCCTATGGCATCGACCTCTCCTATGCCGATGCCGGCTTTTTTAAGCACCCGGTCTATGCAGCCGATTATCATCTCCATATATCTCCTGTCAGATCTCCTTGAGATAAAAGATGCCAGTTCTCCGTCCCGGCTCAGGGTGATAAGCATTTTTCCAGAAGTACTGTCTATATTAAGTATGTTCATTATCTATTAAGGACCGCTTCTATTTTTTTTAATCTTTTTTCCCATCCGGGACTGCTGCCTTTTAATATGATCTTTCTTTTCTCGATGGAATCTTCATCCAGGACATACTGGAAATCCAGCACCATGTAATCTTTTTTTATAAACCCTATTGCCTTCTCTCCCCATTCTATACAGGTTATGCTCCGGGGATCGTATATATATTCATCCAGGCCGATATTATCAAACTCCGCCAGGCCGTCCAGCCGGTAAAGGTCTGCATGGATAAACCTTATGTTTCCTTTACTGTACTGGTTAAGTATTGTAAAGCTGGGGCTGGAAAGTTCTCCCGATATCTTTAGACCCTCTGCCAGTCCCGATATGAAAGTGGTCTTGCCGCCGCCGAGTTCCCCTGAAAATAACAAAAGGTCTCCCGGCTTAAGGAAATCCGCCAGCCTTTTACCGGCATCAAATGTTTCCTCCGGAGAGTTTGAGACAAATCCTATTTTCATCCTAAAATAATCCTAACTGTTTCGAGTCATCTTCCGGGCCCGGAACTTCTTTTGGAGTCTGTCTTTCGCCGGTCCCGGGATCTATCCTGTATCCTGAATCAATAAGTTTCTTTATCCTGAAAAAATCCTGCATTAGTGTTTCCATCCTGGACGGAGCATAGAGGACTGCAGCAGGGTGGTTTATGGGGAGCACCAGCCGCCCGTTCCTGGTAAATATCTTTCCCCTCAGCCCGGTTATTCCCTGTTTAGTATCCAGGATAAGCTGGGTGGAATGTTTGCCCATGGTACATATCATCCTGGGATCGATTATCTGGATCTGCCTGAAGAGGTATTCCTTGCATATGGATATTTCCCCAGCCTGCGGATCGCGGTTCCCCGGAGGCCTGCACTTCAGCACATTAGCTATAAATATATCCTCCCTGCCCATGCTTATAGATGCGAGCAGGGTATCAAGTATATTGCCTGCACGCCCTACGAAAGGAAGCCCCTGGATATCCTCATTCTTTCCGGGAGCTTCACCCACAAACATAATATCCGCTTCGGCATTGCCGCTGCCGAATACGGACTTATTCCTTGTGCTGTGCAGGCCGCATTTCCTGCATTCCCTTATCTCCAGGAAAAATTCCTTTAGTCTCTCTCTTTTTTCTTCCATATAAGTCCAAAAATCGCTTTAGCGGAATTTAAGGATAATGATATTAATTTATGAGCCTATAATCAAGACTGCAAAATACGCATTTATGTTTACAATAGATGCTTTTTTCTTTATTATTTAACCAGATATCAAAAGATGAAAGAGGAGATATGCGGGCAAGAGCCGTGCTGGCAGTTCTAGGCATAATATTGCTTTTATTTATTTCTGGCTGCGGATCCCGGGTCTTCTCTATAGAGTCGGTGGATATAAGCAGGGATATCGGCGAGGACTTTGCTCCCGTGGATATCATGGACCAATTTCCTACCGGCACCTCTATCATCTATATTTCTGTAAAAGTCTCCAATATGACTCCGGAAGACAGGCTGGCAGTGACCTGGAATTACCTGGAGACCGGCGATGAGATAAACACCACCGAATTTTCACCGGAAGAGACTGGTTCAGGCTATATAGGGTTTAATATAAAGGTGGATGAGGGCTTTCCTGCCGGTAACTACAATGCACTGGTATATGTAAATGACCAGATTTATGAGACAGCAGAGTTTTCGGTTAAATAATTCTATTTTGTTATTCCAAGTTTAAAGCTTTCCAACAGTTCAATTATTATTTTTATTCCATCTTTTTCAGAAGCTGAACCCATAATATATTTCAATGGTGTTACATGGTTAAGGGCTTTATTTGGTTTATTAAACTATTCTTAAACTTTTTTATCATTGCCAGAAAAAATATCTATTAATATATTATTTGTGATCT
>CAZDXU010000176.1:0-5571 GCA_964509585.1 uncultured Actinomycetota bacterium
GTAAATGCCAGGCTGGTAAAGGGAGTGCTCCTGGAAGATGTATTCCGGGAATTTGCCGGTATCTCACAAAAAGACCCGGAAGCCATCCGGCTGGTTGCCGGCGACGGATATTCTATCGAGGTTGCAAAGGACCTGCTGCAGACCAGGGAGATAATACTGGCTTTTGAATTAGACGGGGAACCGCTGGAAGGATGGGAAAAGCCCTTAAGGTCGGTAGTGCCCGATGTCTTTGAGATGTACTGGGTAAAGAACCTGGAAAAGATAGAAGTGGTGGAGGCAAGGTCAGCGGCTGATATCGAGAAGATAATAATGATAGAATCACGGATAAGCTATATCACGGACCAGGAATATGACTATTATGGTGAAGAGGACAGAGCAGTAAAGATAAGCGACCTCCTGCTGGAATTCGAGGTTGCTCCGGAAAATGTATATGCCCTCGGTGTGGACGGCCTGGAAAAAAATGAAAAACCGGATATCTTCAAAAGTGCATACCTCAAGTATACCGGGAACGACTCGCCCATGTTTCTTTCAGAAGACCTGCCCCACGGGATGTGGATAAAAAACATCCTTTACTTCACATATGGAAGTTCTACATACTTTTCACTGACTGCGGGCTTTGAAGCTCTTGAAAGTGAGACGATTGAAGGAATAAATGCTGTAAGGCTTTCCGGTGTTATAAGCCAGTGCGGACTTATGCTGCAGGATAAGTATATATTCAGGGCGCTTGATAATTATTCGGTGGAAATAGAGGCAGGGTCTATTGGCCAGGGGTATCTGTATATTCAGGAAAACGGGCTTCCTGCCGTTGCCTTCGAGGGCCTGGAGAAAAACACAAAAGTAAAGGACCTCCTTTATATAGGAGCGGCTGAGTAAAGAAGATATTTTTTTAATAAGATAGTGAAAAAGAAAGAGAAAAAGATGAGAAAGAAGACCTTAAAAGACATCCTGGTATGGGCAGCGGCAGCAGTTATGATATTTTCATTTGCTGCAGCTTATGGCTGTACCGGGACAGAAGCTGCCAGCATTACGGAAGCCCGGTGGAGTATAACTATAAAGGCAGCTGACGGTACCTCTACAGAGTTTACCAGTGAAGATGCCGGCTCCATAGAAATGGTGGAGGTGACAGCCGAACTGGAAAAGAAGGACGGAAGCACCATAGAGGAGAATTGGAAGGGCATACCTCTGGCTATGGCTCTGGAGAGTGCGGGCATCGATGATTATAATATGGTATCAGTGGCCGCAAGCGACGGCTACAGCCAGGAATATGAAGCCGCAGTCATTGATGATCCGGAGACAATCCTGGGATTCTTCAAGGATGGCGAGGAAGTAAGCGCCGATGACGGACTGGTCCAGCTGGTAGTTCCATCCATGTCCGGTAAGTTCTGGATAAAGAATGTGGCCCAGATAGAGGTATTGGAGTAACCTTAATATGTCATCAGGACTTAAAAAGTTTTTTGCCAGTTTTACTCTGTTTGACCTGGTCATAATAGCTATTGTGGCTGCACTGGGCATTGCCATGAAGCCAGTCATAGTGCCGCTTGTCCATATAATAACCGGGCCGCTTTTTATCCCGGGCGGAGCAATTGCCGGCGGCTTTTATATGATGTGGATAGTAGTGGGCGCAGGGCTGGTAGGCAAAAGAGGTGCAGCCACACTTATAGCCCTGGTGCAGGCTATAATAGTCATATCAATAGGGGTTATAGGAACCCATGGTATAATGAGTCTTATCACCTACGTGGCTCCCGGGATAGCAGTAGAGGTATTGCTGCTTGCAACCAGGCAGAAGGGCGACAATATATTTGCCTGTTTCTTTTCCGGGATGGCGGCAAATATGGCAGGTACCGTGCTTACAAATTTTGTTTTTTTTAAACTGCCGCTCATACCGCTGCTGCTCACCCTTGCCGGGGGAGCCCTGTCAGGCGGTCTGGGAGGTTTACTGGCATACCTTATAATAAAGAATTTCAGGAAGTTAAATATAGCCGGGATCAATAAGACTAAAGGGGTGAAAAAAAGATCGGTAAAACAGTGAAAACGGTCCTCTTAGCCTCGATTGCCGTTTTTTGTCTTGCGGCAGGAGCGGCAGCCGGCTATTTCATACCATACAGCCCCTGGCAGGACCGGGGCTATATGCCGTCTGTGTTTATCAAGGGAGATGTCTCCAGGGTCCTTGAGCTGGAAGAAGAGATCCTCAAGCAGTATGGTAATAAGAGTGACGGCAATGGAAATACCGGCCTCATAAGCCTGAAGGAAATGATCTCCATGGCCGGGCCTGCATCATCCCATTTCAGTGTCTATATAATCGCTTCTGATGGAAGGACAGCAGAGCTTCAGGGAGATCAGCTGCAGGACTCATATATAGGGTTTGGAAGCCAGAACGGCTGGGAAGCCATAAATCCCGGCCATCCTGTTAGCAGCAATATAAAGGATATCCGGGAGATAATAGTGGCGCTGGAAGAAAGACATGATGATTTTGGTCTGAATATAATAAACATGGAAGAAAACATCACTTTTATAACACCAGGTAATGCCTATCTTTCGGCGGCCAGGGATCTTGGATCTGGCGGGACTTCTTTCAAGGGATCAGGGGATGAAAAGCTTGAAGCCTCTGCATTCCAGGAAAAATATATAGTAGGGCTGGAAGAATTGACCAGCCTCCATCCGGAGACTATTATGCTTATGGGTGCCAGAGGTGAATATGTCTTCCTGGAATATGACAGCAGCATGTTTTTTGAGGTGGATGGAAACAGGTTTTCCTATAATGGGGCATACGGGGAGGACTCCATAGATGACCTTAAAGGCATGGTGCTGGATCCGACTGCATCCAGCATTATGGATGTATACCACGATACTCTGGGCTTTACAGGAAACGACAGCAGCGTCCTGCTTATAATCACCGACGGTATGGGTTATCACCAATATGAATATGCTGTAGAAAAAGGCCACGCACCGTTTTTGGGATCTATATCGAAAGCCTCTATGGCATTATCGGTCTACCAGCCGGTGACAAATGCCGGACTTGCTGCCATGCTGACCGGAAGGCCGCCTTCGGAAAACGGCATATATTCCAGGAAACAGAGAATACCGGAAGTCCCTACCATAATGGGAGAAATGCTTGAACAGGAGAGGGCTGCACTCCTTATAGAAGGAGATATCCAGGTGATAAAGACCGAGCTGGAAGCTTCACTGCATTCGGACAGGGATTCTGACGGTACAATTGACGATGAGATATTCGAAGCAGCCATGGAAAATCTTGAAGAAGGCGCAGATTTTATGGCAGTGCATTTTCACAGCATAGATGACTCTGGCCATGGTAGCGGCGATCTGTCGCCGGAGACAATGGAAAGGATAAAGATAATAGATTCATACATAAGCCAGCTGGTATGGGGATGGCAGGGAAAAGTCATAATCACCTCTGACCACGGCATGCACTCCACCTCCGGAGGAGGAGACCACGGCCAGTTCCGGTATGAGGATATGGTAGTTCCCTATATGATAATCGATGGAGGTAAAGGTTGAAAAAGAAAAATATAATGATCATATCTTCAGTGATAGCGGCTCTCCTGATAGTGGTGGCAGTTACCGCTTTTTTAAATGCCGGCAGCCTGGGAGAAAAAAAAGCCCTGGGACAGGAAGAGATCATCCAGGTAAGTACCGGCGAAGCCATACTGGGCCAGATAGACATGGGACTTGTTGAAAGGATAGGCCCGGCAGACTTTACCGCCACCAGGGATACCAGCGATTCCGGTCCCAGTGAACACCTTTATGCAGGAGTACTTCTAAACGATGTCCTGGAAGAACTGGGCATTGATATCCGGGATTATGACACAGTCATAGCCAAAGCCATTGACGGGTATAATGTGGCCTATGAGGCTTCAGAGGTGCGGGAAGAGGGTAATATATACCTGGCCATAGCCCGTGACGGGGAGGCCCTGGGATCCAAAAGCACAGGAGGCAGCGGCCCTTACCAGATAATAGTCAGAAAAGATGCTTTCAGCCAGAGATGGTGCAAGTTTGTGACCATGCTGGAATTAAGATGACAATACCTTTGGAAATAAGGGGGCTTTACTTCAGTTATGAAGAAAAAGGGTCCCGCATAATTGACGGCATAGACCTTGCCGCAGAAAAAGGAGGCATAATCTCCGTTTTGGGGCTTTCAGGATGCGGCAAGAGTACTTTATGCTACTGCATGTGCGGCATCATACCCCATATATATGAGGGAATCCTCTCTGGCGAGGTCCTTATTTTCGGTAAACCGGCTTCCAGGATGAAGCTGCCCCTGATATTTACCCGGGTGGGAATAGTATTCCAGGACCCGGATACCCAGCTTTTTTCTCCTACTGTAGAGGATGAGATCGCATTCGGCCCCGAAAACCTGTGCCTTGACCGCTCACAGATAGGGCAGAGGATAGATGAATGCCTGAAAATAACCGGGATGAGCCGGTACAGGCTGGCACACCCGGAAAAACTTTCCGGAGGCCAGAAGCAGCTTATAGCCATAGCATCAGTACTGGCACTGGAACCTGAGATAATTATATTTGATGAAAGCCTTTCACAGGTAGACAGTGAGGGGAAGGCCAGGATAAAGGACACCATACTGGAGTTAAGGGACAGGGGAAAGACCATTATAATGGTAGAGCATGACCTGGATAATCTGGACATAGCTGACAGGGCCTTTTTTATGGGGGAAGGAAGACTAAAGGAGATAGATAAAAACAGGGCAGGTGATGCAGTTGACCTTTTTAGAGGCAGATGAAGTCTCATTTGCATATGACGGCAAGACTGAAATCATATCCGGTCTGGACGTAAGTATAGGAGGCCGGGGCTTTACTGCAATCATGGGGCCCAACGGCAGCGGTAAGACGACCATAGGCAAGCTTATGATGGGGATACTCAAGCCTTCTTCCGGCAGGGTATTTATAGACGGCGATGACACCCGGACGCTCAGCCTTGGCCAGGCGGGATCAAAGATAGGATATCTTTTCCAGAACCCCCAGTTTCAGATTTTTTCCCAGAATGTGATGGATGAGCTTACATTCATCCCCCGTCTGAAGGGCGGGGATGAAAACAGTTTGAAAAGGGAGGCAAAAAGGCTTATAGGGCTGCTGCATCTTGAAGACAAAAAAGATATACCTGTATTTAACCTTAGTTATGGTGAGAAGCAAAGGCTGGCCATTGCCGGGATACTGGCGTGCGATCCCCGCTACCTGATACTTGACGAACCCACCACCGGTCTTGATATGGTAAGGAAGGATATGCTCATATCAATACTGAAAAAACTTCTGGATGATGGGATAGGGATGACAGTTATCACCCATGACCGGGGATTTATAAATAATTTTTCCGGAAGGCTTTTAAACATGAGGGAGGGGAGGATATCTGAGACCATTATTTAAAAGTTTTGATGTAAGGACCAGGCTGGCAATAGTAGCAGGGATATCTACCACGGCAGTAGTTATCCAGCATGTCTATGTGCTTTTATTCCTCCTTATTATCTCAATAGTCCTGTCAGCATTATTCTATGGCAGCCTTTTAAATACCATAAGGACCGCCAGGAGGCTGTGGTATGTCTTT
>CAZDXU010000177.1:0-14157 GCA_964509585.1 uncultured Actinomycetota bacterium
AATACCGGTACATGAATTATCAATAAGGAATAATGTAAAACCAGAAGAGGTCCTTAATATCGATGATGTGCTGGAGGTGGTAGTGCTCCAGAAGGAAGACCAGGACGGCAGGTGCATCCTTTCCAAGAAAAGGGCGGAGATGGAGCAGAATTTTGACCGGGTGGAAAAGATATTCCAGGACAGCGGGACCATTGACGGCGAGATAATCGAATGTGTAAAGGGCGGGCTTATAGTGGATATATGCCTCAGGGGCTTTTTGCCTGCATCCCTTATCGATATCAGGAAGACAAGGGAGCTGGATTCATACCTGGGTGAAAAATGCACATGCAGGGTAATAGAGGTAGACAGGAACAGGAACAATGTGGTGCTTTCCAGAAAAGCCATTATCGAGGATGAAAGAAGAGAGCAGAGACAGGAGATACTTGAAAGTATGGAGGTGGGCCAGGTAAGAAAAGGTGCCATAACCAGTATTGCCGACTTCGGAGCATTCGTAGATGTGGATGGTGTCGACGGACTGGTCCATATATCAGAACTGTCATGGAATCATGTAAAGCATCCTTCCGAAGTAGTCGAGGTTAACCAGGAAGTGGATGTAGAGATACTTGACATAGACAGGGAAAAGCAGAGACTGTCCCTGGGACTGAAACAAACCCAGAAAGACCCCTGGATGGAGAAGATCAAGAATTATTCAAATAAAGACATAATCAATGGAAAAGTCACCAGGATCGTCAAATTCGGCCTATTTGTACAGATAGAAGACGGGCTGGAAGGGCTGGTCCACATATCAGAACTGGCAGACGAACCCGTAAGAAGACCAAGTGATGTAGCCAAGATAGGTGACGAAGTCATCGTAAGGATCATCGATATAGATTTTGATAAGAGGCGAATGGCTTTCAGCATAAAACAGGTAGAAAGTCCTGAAGAAGAAAGCAGCGAAAGCCCTGACGGGGAAAATACCGAAGAAGTAAAACCGGAAAATACCAGCCATGACGGGGATAAGGAAGAAGCCCGGGCAGGATCCGGGGAAACCGGGGATACTGTGACGGAAGAGTCCGAAGAAAAGGCAGAAGAACCCCAAAAGGAAGATCCCGGGGACCAGGACGAACCTGATAGCGATGAAAAGGAAAAGAAAATAAAGGAGATCCTTAAAGAGCTTAAGGATGAAGCCAACCTGGAATGATCCCGGACTGAACCATAAATTATATTTTTATATTTAGATCCTTAAAAAACCAGTTGAATATTATGCTGTCTATATTTTCATGGCCGGAGACCGGAAGAGATTTCCCCGACCCAATATTATGAAAGAAGGAAGCCATAAGCATAATAGGGATAACAGGAAGGATGTCATCGGGTAAAAGTACGGTTGCAGGGTTTATAAAAAAGACCCGCCCTGATGCCCTGGTGCTGGATGTAGACACCATAGCCAGGGGATTGTATGAAAAGTATCCTGCTATAAAACACCGCCTGAGGGACACGTTCGGTGACAATATTTTCAAGGAAGACGGACATGTGGATTTCGGCAGGCTGGCAGGCATAGTATTTTCCAGCCGGAAACAGCTTATCCGGCTGAACCGCATCATGTTCCCCTGGATCAGGAAAGAAGTAGGAAAGATAGCAGGATCCGTAAGCGTATCAGGACATATAATAATTGATGCTGCAGTTTTATTCGGCGCAAAGCTGGATATCCTGTGCCATCATATAATACTGGTAGAAGCTGATGAAAAGACCAGGAAAAAGTTCCTTAAACATAAAAAAATAAGCCATAATGATATAGAATTAAAGGTTAAGGGCCAGCATATCGAGATAAATCAAAACCGTGTTGACTTTACAATAATAAATGACGGAAATCTGGAAACACTTCTCAGTAAGACATTAAAGATAATTGAAGAAATAGAGGGCAGAGAAAAAAGGGATGCAGAAGGAAAGGTTTAAGCTAACCTCTAATTATTCGCCCCAGGGAGACCAGAGCCAGGCTATTGCCCTGCTGAGCCAGGGTCTTGAGAAGGGATATAAGTTCCAGAGCCTTCTGGGGGTGACCGGTTCAGGAAAGACTTATACCGTGGCAAATGTTGTCCAGGAGGTCCAGCTCCCAACCCTGGTGCTGGCGCCCAACAAGACACTGGCAGCCCAGCTTTGCAATGAGTTCAGGGAGTATTTCCCGGATAATGCTGTGGAGTATTTTGTCAGCTACTATGACTATTACCAGCCGGAAGCTTATATCCCGGGAAAAGATATGTATATCGAAAAAGATACTTCCATTAATGAAGAGATAGAGAAACTCAGGCTTTCTACCACCAATTCACTCTATACCAGGAAAGACGTGGTGGTGGTGGCCAGCGTATCATGCATATATGGTCTCGGTTCCCCCCAGGAGTATGAGAGGCAGAGGGTGGCAATAAGGAAGGGGGAAGAATTTGACCGGGAAAACCTTATAAGCCGCCTGGTAAACATCCGTTATGAACGAAATGAGTATGAATTCACAAACGGAGCCTTCAGGGTCAAAGGCGATACGGTAGAAGTCTTTCCCGCATATCAGGACCGGGCGGTAAGAGTGAGCCTTTTTGGCGATGAAGTGGAAAAGATCGAGGAATTCGATCCCGTATCCGGGGAGCTTTTCGGGGGCAGGGATGCATATATAATCTCTCCTGCCACCCATTTCCTGGCAACTGTGGAATGGGTGGAAAGGGCTCTGGAGACCATCGAGGAAGAATTGGATGATAGGATAAAGTATTTCAGGTCGGAAGGAAAACTCCTGGAAGCGCAGCGCATAGAGTCCCGTACCAGGTATGATATGGAGATGATCTCCGAGCTCGGGTTCTGCAGCGGTATTGAGAACTATTCCCGCCATATAACCGGGAAGAGACCGGGTGAAGCGCCCAATACGCTCCTGGACTTTTTCCCACAGGATTTCCTCATGGTAATAGATGAATCGCATATAGGGGTACCCCAGCTCAGGGGAATGTATGCCGGGGACCGTTCACGCAAGCAGACCCTGGTGGATTACGGGTTCAGGCTTCCTTCGGCCCTGGATAACCGCCCCCTTAAGTTCGAGGAATTTGAAGAAAAGGTCAAAAGAGTGGTATTTACTTCTGCCACTCCGGGACCATATGAGAAAAAGGTAAGCCAGCAGGTAGCGGAACAGATAATAAGGCCTACAGGACTTATCGATCCCCAGGTCATGATCAGGCCCACCCGGGGCCAGGTAGATGACCTGATATCTGAGATAAGGGCTATAGTAAGACAGAAAGAAAGGGTGCTGGTCACTACCCTGACCAAAAAAATGGCAGAAGACCTGACTGATCATCTTTCCGGTCACGGCATAAAGGTGCAGTATCTGCATTCCAATATTGATACCCTGGACCGGGTGGAGATCCTGAGGGGGTTAAGATCGGGAGAATTCGATGTGCTGGTGGGCATCAACCTTCTGAGGGAGGGGCTGGACCTGCCGGAAGTATCCCTGGTAGTCATACTGGATGCCGACAGGGAAGGTTTTCTCCGGTCAGAGATATCACTCATACAGACGATAGGCAGGGCAGCCAGGAATGTAAACGGCCGGGTAATAATGTATGCTGATAATATGACCAAATCCATAAAGAATGCCATGGATGAGACTAACAGGCGCAGAAAACTGCAGATGGAGTTTAACCTTAAAAATAATATTACGCCCAGGACCATAAATAAGGCCATCTCTGATATACTTTACAGAAGAGGCATAAGGCCGGGCAGGGAAGGTGATCTACCGGATACAAAAGAAGGTAAAAAGATCACCCCGGCCGGCATACTGAAGATGGATCCAGGAGAGATAGCCAAAATAATCTCTGGACTGGAAGAGGAGATGTATCTTGAGGCCAGGGAACTTAACTTCGAGAATGCAGCCGCCATAAGGGATGAGATAAAAAGGATAAAAAAGATAGCCAGTATTGAGAGGGAAAACGAGAGCCCGGATGAAACAGGAAATATATATAAAAGGCGCAAGAGAGCATAACCTCAAGAATGTAAGCCTTAGGATACCCAGGGACAGCCTGATAGTATTTACCGGCGTAAGCGGTTCCGGAAAATCTTCCCTGGCATTTGATACCATATATGCAGAGGGCCAGAGGCGGTATGTGGAGTCACTGTCTTCATATGCCAGGCAGTTTCTGGGACAGATGGACAAACCTGACGTAGACCTTATCGAGGGGCTTTCCCCGGCAGTATCTATAAACCAGAAAGGGGTATCCAAAAATCCCCGGTCCACTGTAGGCACTATAACCGAGGTATATGACTACCTCAGGGTGCTTTTTGCCAGGATAGGTACGCCATACTGCTATGTATGCGGCAAAAAGATAACCAGGCAGACCGTGGACCAGATAGTGGACCGCATCATGGAGCTGGACCAGGATACCAGGTTCCAGGTGCTGGCGCCTATAATAAGGGGGAGGAAGGGCGAATACAGCAATACTTTTGCCAATATAAAAAAGGATGGCTTCTCCCGCATCAGGGTCGATGGAAATATCTATGAACTGAACCAGGATACCGGGCTGAAACTGGATAAGAATATAAAACACAATATCGAGATAATAATAGACAGGCTGAAAATAAAGCCGGGGATAAGGAAAAGGCTGGCAGAGGATATCGAGATATCGCTTGCCGAGAGCGGCGGCATCGTATATATACAGCTTCTGGATAATGAAGATATAATAAGCTTTTCCGAGAATTTTTCCTGTGTAGACTGCGGCATAAGCTATGAGGAGCTTACTCCCAGGATGTTTTCATTCAACAGCCCCTATGGGGCATGCGGCGAATGCGGGGGGCTTGGAATAAGCAAGGATATAGATCCGCAGCTGATAGTGGAAAATCCCGGTTTAAGCATAATAGACGGAGCCATACCCTTCTTCAATATGGGCTATTCCAATTACTATTCCCAGCTGATGAGGAGCCTTGCCCGGGAATACGGTTTTGACCTCGATAAGCCTTTTAAGGACCTGGATAAGGAAATACAAAAAGTAATACTTTATGGCACGGACGGGAAAAGGATAAAGGTAAAATACAGGAACCACAAGGGACATATAAGGTTCTATTCATTGAAATTCGAGGGCCTGGCCAATAATTTGAGCCGCAGGTATATGGAGACAGAGTCCGATCACCAGAGGACCAAAATAGAAAAGATGATATCCAGCACCCCCTGCAGCAGCTGCGGGGGAAAAAGGCTTAAGAAGGAAAGCCTTTCGGTAAAGATAGGAGGCATATCCATAGCAGATTTCTGCGAGATGACCATCGAGGATAATGTTGGATGGCTGAAACAGCTAGACCTGTCCGAAAGGGAAAAGATCATCGGGAAAAGGCTGGTAAAAGAGATAATAGAGAGGCTGGATTTCCTGAAGGATGTGGGACTGGGCTACCTGACGCTGGAAAGGAAAGCCAATACGCTTTCCGGAGGGGAATCGCAGCGCATAAGGCTGGCAACCCAGATAGGTTCCGGGCTGGTGGGAGTATTATATATATTGGATGAACCCAGCATAGGCCTTCACCAGAGGGATAACAGGAAGCTTATAGATGCGCTTAAAAGATTAAAAGAACTGGGCAATACCATAATAGTAATAGAACATGATGAAGAGACCATAAGGTCAGCCGATCACCTGGTAGATATCGGTCCCGGCGCGGGAATACACGGGGGAAAAATAGTGTTTAACGGCAGGCTGGAAGATATCTATGGCTGCCGGCAGTCCATAACCGGAAAATACCTTAAAGGCGAGATGTCCATAGCGGTCCCGGAAAAAAGAAGGACCGGAAACGGCAAAAAGATCACCATAAAAGGAGCCAGGCATCATAATCTTAAAAATATAGATATAGACATAGAGCTGGGGAAGATGGTGGCTGTTACCGGGGTATCGGGTTCAGGGAAAAGCACCCTGATAAACGAGATACTGTTTCCCGCCCTTTCCAATAAGCTCATGAGGTCAAGGATCCGTCCAGGAGAGCATGACAGTATAGCCGGTTATGAAAACCTGGACAGGGTAATAGTCATAGACCAGTCTCCCATAGGAAGGACGCCGCGGTCCAATCCGGCTACCTATACCGGGGTATTCACCTATATAAGGGAGCTTTTTTCCAGGACACATGATGCCAGGCTCAGGGGCTATAAGCCGGGAAGATTCAGCTTCAATGTCAAGGGCGGAAGATGTGAATACTGCAATGGCGACGGAGTGATAAAGATCGAGATGCATTTTCTTCCTGATGTCTATGTGCCCTGCGAGGTCTGCAAGGGCAAAAGGTTTAACCGGGATACCCTGGAGATAAAGTATAAGGGGAAAAATATCGATGATGTGCTTAACATGCCTGTGGAGGAAAGCCTGGCTTTTTTTGAGAATATACCAAAGATAAGGAAAAAGCTTGAACTTATAAATGAGGTAGGCCTGGGATATATAAAGCTGGGACAGTCTTCTACCACCCTTTCAGGGGGAGAAGCCCAGAGGGTAAAGCTGTCAACTGAGCTTTCAAAGAGGAGCACCGGAAGTACGCTGTACCTTCTGGACGAACCTACCACGGGGCTTCATTTTTATGATATAAGCAAGCTTTTAAAGATACTGGACAGGCTGGTGGATGCAGGGAATACGGTGCTGGTCATCGAGCATAATATGGAAGTGATAAAGACTGCCGACCATATAATAGACCTGGGCCCCGAAGGAGGAAACCGCGGGGGCAGTATTGTAGCCAGCGGAACGCCTGAAGATATAGCTGCCGACAGGTCCTCATATACGGGAAGGTTTTTAAAGCGCAGCCTTAAAAGGATAACGGCCGGTGCGGACAAGTGAATGACGATCCCAAAAAAGTTGCGGCCTATCCACGGGAATTTTTGCATATCCTGCCCAAAAAACCGGGGGTATATCTTTTCAGGGATAAGGATGAAAAGATAATATATATTGGCAAGGCCAGGAATATATATAACCGGGTAAGGAGTTATTTTTCCGGGACAGGCAGGAACCTACCCTATATGAAGCCGCCCGGTTTTATTGGCAGTATAAAAAAAATCGATTATATAGTGACATCAAATGAGGTCGAAGCCCTCATACTCGAGGGCAGCCTCATAAAGAAATATCGTCCCAGGTATAATATCGATCTCAAAGACGACAAATCATATCCCTTTATAGCCGTTACCGATGAAAAATACCCCCGGGTATTTCTTACCAGGAACAGGAATATAAGGTCGGCAAAGTATTTTGGCCCCTATACGGACGCAAGGGCAGCGAGGAAGACAGCGGAATACCTGAGGAAGGTGTTCATGATAAGGGACTGCAGGAAAACCAGGCCCGGAAAAAGCACCAGGCCGCCGTGTCTCAATTACCACATGGGCCTCTGCAGCGCTCCCTGTACGGGAAATATCTCAGAGGAAGATTACGGGAAGAACATAGGGCTTATAAGGAGCTTTCTCAGGGGAAGCGATAAAGGGATCATCAAAGACCTTGAAAAAAAGATGAAGGAACTCTCAGGCAGCATGAGATTTGAAGAGGCTGCCGGGGTAAAAAATATCATTGATAATATAAGAAAGATGCACCAGGACCAGAGGATAATATTTGACAGCACCGATGCCTGGGATTTTATTGCAGTAAACAGGGAAGGAAGCACGGTATCCGTCAGTCTTTTCACCTACAGGGCAGGCGCACTGGCACTGGTCAATAATTTTTTGATGGAAGACATGGCCCAGCTCAGGCAGGAAGGGGTCATATCAGGTTTCATATACCGGTATTATGAAGATATAAACAGCCTGCCCTCCAAAATATATGTCCCGTCACTTCCCGGCGACAGGGAAGTCATGGAGGAGTGGTTTAAAAAAAAGAAAAACAGGAGTGTAAAGATAACAGTTCCCCGGGCGGGTGAAAAAGCCAGGATAATGGATATGGCAGCAAGGAATGCGGGATTATACCTGAAGAAGAAAAAATTCGAGGATTCTACCGGGCACAGCCTGGCCTACCGGGAACTGCTGAGGCTCTCCAGCATACTGGGGCTGGACAATATTCCCAGGAGGATAGAGTGTTATGATATATCAAACCTGGGGGAAAGTTTCCCCGCTGGCTCCATGTCGGTTGCCCTGGACGGCGATTTGAGGCCGGCTGAGTACAGGCAATTCAGGATAAAGACAGTCAGGGGACAGGATGATTGCGCTATGCTCAGGGAGGTGGCAGAGAGAAGGCTAAGATACCTGGAAAAGGAAAGTGTCCTCATAAAGGAAGGATTTTACCGCAGGCCGGACCTAATGGTTGTCGACGGAGGCAAGGCGCAGTTCGGGACAGTAGGCAGGGTACTGGAGGAAAAAGGCATGGAAGACATAGATCTTATCAGCATAGCAAAGAAAGAGGAGAAGATATTCTGCAGAAGGTTCAGGGAAGGTATAAAGTTTGATATCGACAGCGAAGTCTTAAGGATAATAATAAGGCTCAGGGATGAGGCCCACCGCTTCGCAGTCGGATATCACCGGAAGCTCAGGGGGAAGGGCATGATCCATTCAGTGCTGGATGAGATAAAGGGCATCGGCGCCATGAAGAAGTCATACATCCTGCAGGGCGTTGATTCCATAGAAGAGCTGAAAAATATGGAAATAGAGGATATAGTGAATATTAGGGGAATAAGCTATAGGGATGCAGTAAATATATACAATAGTCTTCACAGGTAGGTGTTTTTTCCATATTTCTGGCGCTAATAGGCCCGGGTATGTTTTTTTTAAGTAAAAAAAAGATTAGAATATAACAAACCGGCAATGGACAGGATGAAAAAGGATCATGAAGAAAAATACCGATAATGGTGAACTGGAAATTATGATAATCACCGGTCTTTCAGGAGCAGGAAAGTCCGAAGCTTTAAAATGTTTTGAAGATGCCGGATACTACTGCATAGACAATCTTCCAGCCCACCTGCTGACTGAGCTTACAGCCTATTTTTCCGAGAGGGAAAGCAGGGTAAGCAGAGTGGCAATGGTAATAGACCTGAGGAGTAAATACTTTCTGGAAGAGATAGACAGGATGCTGGGAATGCTTAAGGAGAGAAAGATACATTACAGGATATTGTTTTTGGAGGCTTCCAGGAATGCCATAATCAAAAGGTATTCGCTGACCCGCCGGAAACATCCCCTGGTGGAGTCAGGCTCCCTTAAAGACGGTATTGAAAAAGAGATAAAAAAAATGGAAAAGCTTAAGGAGATATCAGATGTGGTCATAGATACCACCCTTCTTAACTCAAAGGAACTCAGGCTGGAGATCGCTGAAAGACTTATGACCGGTTCTGAGAAAAGCAAAACCATGAAGATATCTGTAGTGTCATTCGGCTATAAACACGGTGCGCAGGAGAATATGGATATTGTGATGGATGTGAGGTTTTTACCAAATCCCTTTTATATAAAAGAGCTTAAGGACCTGGATGGTAAAGACCAGAAGGTAATAGATTTTGTGCTGGAAAGGACGGAGACAAAAAAATTCCTGAGGCTTTTTGAGGGGATGCTGGATTTCCTTATACCTAATTATATAGCTGAAGGCAAGAGCTATCTGGGGATAGGGATAGGATGTACCGGGGGCAGGCACCGTTCCGTGGTACTGTCCGAAAAGATAAACGAATACCTCAATCTCAAGGGTTATTCGTCTAAGCTGTTCCACAAAGACATCGAAAGGACCGATAACTAAAAAACGCGGGAGCTATTGCACCTCATATAAAAAATTGCTTTTATGTTTGTTGCAAATCTGATAGAATATTCCAATTTTGCAGATAATTAATTTTCTAAGTACTTTTATTGATAAACAATAAAAAAGGGGAGGAAAAATGGCAATAAAAGTGGGAATCAATGGTTTTGGAAGGATAGGAAGACAGTTTTTTAGGGCCAAGCTAAAACACGACAGTAAAGATGCTGTCGAGATAGTGGCTATAAACGATCTGTTCCCGACCAAAACGCTGGCTCATCTGCTGAAGTATGATTCAGTATACGGCATACTGGACATGGATATAAGGGCTGAGGAAAATGCCCTTATAGTAGATGGCAAGAAAATAAAAGTCACATCTCTAAAGGATCCGGCGGAGCTGCCCTGGGGCGATACAGGAGTGGATGTGGCCATAGAATCAACAGGCATATTCCGCACCAGGGAAACAACCCAGAAGCATATTGATGCCGGCGCAAAGAAAGTGATCGTATCTGCACCCTGCAAGGAAAATGGGGCCGACATCACTCTTGTCCTGGGAGTCAACCATGATAAATATGATAAGGATAAGCATCATATAATTTCCAATGCATCATGCACCACCAATGCGCTTGCGCCTGTATGCATGGTTCTCAATGATAATTTCGGGATCAAGACCGGACTTATGACTACCATTCATGCATATACCAATGACCAGAGGATACTGGACCTGCCTCACAGCGATATGAGGAGGGCCAGGGCTGCTGCCCTGTCAGCAATACCTACATCTACCGGGGCTGCCAGCGCTATCGGCCTGGTGATCCCTGAACTGAACGGCAAGTTGAACGGCCTGGCAGTCAGGATACCCATACCCGTAGGGTCACTGGTGGACCTGGTGGTAGACCTGGAAAAAGATGCCAGCGTAGAGGAGATCAACCGTACCTTTAAGGATGCGGCAGGCACTGAATCAATGAAGGGGATACTCCAGTATACTGAAGAACCTATCGTCTCAGCGGACATAGTAGGCAATGCTCATTCATCGGTTTTTGATGCCGGCGGTACTTACAAGCAGGATAATTTGATAAAGGTCCTGTCATGGTATGACAATGAATGGGGTTATTCCAGCAGGCTTTTCGACCTGGTAGGCTATATAACCAGGTAGATCAAAAAATAAAAAAATATTGACAGCCGGAGCATTGCGGTTCCGGCTGTTTTATGAAAAGGTCCGGTGATAATAATGTTTGACAGGAAGACTGTCAGGGATATAGATATAAGCGGTAAAAAGGTTATCGTCAGGGTCGACTATAATGTACCTCTTGACCAGGAGCTTTCAGTGACCGATGATACCAGGATAAGGCTTTCGCTGCCCACCATAGAATATCTTAAGAAGAATAAGGCAAAAATAATACTTATGTCACACCTGGGAAGACCCAAGGGAAAACCTGAGGATAAGTTCAGGCTTGATCCGGCAGCCAGGAAGCTGGAGGAGCTTTCGGGGACAGGAGTAAAGAAGTTCGATGAGATCTATTCGGAAGAAATAAAAAATTATATTGACAGTGATATGCAGCCTGGTGATATAGTGATGCTGGAAAATCTCAGGTTTGATCCGGGAGAGAAATCAAATGATAAGGATTTTGCCGCATCCCTGGCTTCGCTGGCGGATATTTATGTAGACGATGCTTTCGGGGCTGCCCACAGGGCCCATGCATCTATAACCGGAGTACCTGGATTCCTTCCCGCTGTTTCAGGATTTCTGCTGGAAAAGGAAGTCGAGACCCTGGGTTCGCTTCTGGAATCGCCGGAAAGGCCGTTTCTGGCAATACTAGGCGGAGCAAAGGTCTCAGACAAGATACTTGTGATCAAAAACCTCCTGGATAAAGTAAACACCCTTATGCTTGTAGGGGGCATGACATACACTTTCCTTAAATCCAGGGGACTGGAGATCGGGACTTCGATCTGTGAAGACGACCAGCTGGATTATGCCCGGGACATGACAGCCCTGGCGGAAAAAAATGGTGTCGGGCTCATGATACCCGTGGATTTGACAGTAGGAAGGGAGTTTGATAAGGATACAGAGAAAAAGACAGTATCATCTGAAGATATCCCGCAGGACTGGATGGGGCTCGATATCGGTCCGGAAACAGAGAAGCTTTTCAGTGAAAATATAAAGAATGCCGGCACCATATTCTGGAACGGACCTGCCGGGGTATTTGAATGGGAAAGGTTTTCCCATGGTACGGAAACCATAGCACGTGCTGCGGCCGAAAGCGGCGCTGTTACTGTTGCAGGGGGCGGCGATACGGTAGCAGCCATAAAAAAGTATGGACTTTCCCATATATTTACGCATATTTCAAGCGGGGGCGGAGCATCAATGGAATTACTGGAAGGAAAGCTTCTACCCGGGATTGAATCTTTAGAGAAAAAACAATGATGAAAGGAATATATTAAATGAGAAAAGCATTTATTGCCGGAAACTGGAAGATGAATATGACCCATATGGAGGCTGACAAATTCCTGCAGGAGCTGGGTTATAAATATGAGAATAAGACAGGATGCGAAGTAGCTGTCTGCCCTCCGGCAACCGCGCTAAGGAGTGCAGCCATATTACTGAAAGATGATGAGATGGAAATAAGGCTGGGGGCTCAGGACATGCATTATGAGGACAGCGGCGCATTTACTGGCGAGATATCCGCGGGGATGCTGAAGGCCCTGGGAGTAGAGTATGTAATACTTGGACACAGTGAAAGAAGGCAGTATTTTTCCGAGACTAATGAAATAGTGAATAAAAAGGTAATAAAAGCATTTTCCAGCGAGCTTAAACCCATAATGTGTATAGGAGAATCACTGGAGATAAGGGAAAGCGGAAAACAGGTTGGATTTGTCCTGGACCAGCTGGTAAACTGCTTAAGCGGTGTAGAAGACAAAGATATGAAGTCTCTCACCATAGCCTATGAGCCGATATGGGCTATAGGCACCGGGAAAACAGCCACATCGGAAGACGCCAATGACATGTGCAGGGCTATCCGGGAAAAAATATCGGAGTTATATGGAAAGGATGAGGCCGGGGCAGTAAGGATCCAGTACGGCGGGAGCGTCAAACCCTCTAATATAAGCGAGCTTATGGATATGCCTGATATAGACGGGGCCCTGGTAGGCGGAGCCAGTCTAAAGGCCGATGATTTCCTGGCAATTATAAATTACTAATGACAGAAGAAAAAGCAAATAACAGGCCTTTGTGCCTTATAATACTTGACGGATGGGGTCTTTCAAAAAAGACACTGGGCAATGCCATTGCCCTGGGCAGTACTCCCAATATGGATAATTATATGAAGACCTATCCCCACGCCGCTCTCAATGCTACCGGTGAAGCAGTAGGACTTCCTGAGGGCCAGATGGGTAACTCCGAGGTCGGCCACCTGAATATTGGTGCAGGCAGGATCGTATATCAGGAATTTACCAGGATAAGCAAATCAATAAAAGACGGAGATTTTTTCAGGAATCCTGTGTTGGAAAAAGCATTGACAGATGCTGCTGAAAGCAAGAAGAATGTCCACCTTATGGGGCTGGTATCAGATGGAGGGGTGCACAGTCATATAGGACATTTAAAAGCCCTGGTGGGCATGTCTAAGATAAAGGGTGTTGAAAAACTTTTTATCCATGCATTCCTTGACGGCAGGGATGTGCCCCCCAGAAGTGCGGCAGGATATCTTGAGGAACTGGAGCGACACCTTGAACGTAAGTCACTGGGAACAGTTGCCACTGTCAGCGGACGCTATTATGCTATGGACCGGGACAACAGGTGGGCCAGGACCCGAAAGGCATATGATGCCATGGCATATGGCAGGGGAAAAAGTTTTAACAGTCCGCTGGAACTTTTAAAAGATGCATATAAAAATGATACTGATGATGAATTTGTAGAACCGGGAATTATAAATGGTCCCGGAAGGGATGAAGGCCGGGTCAGGGATGGGGACACTGTTATATTCTTTAATTTCAGGCCGGACAGGGCAAGGCAGCTTACCAGGGCATTTATACAGGATGATTTTTCCCATTTTGACAGGGGATCAGGTCCCCCGCAGGCAGATTTTATATCGATGACCCTTTACGACAAAAATTTTGATATACCTGTTGCTTTTCCGCCGCAGACAATAAAAAATACACTGGGAGAAGTGCTGTCGGGGAAAGGGCTGAAGCAGCTGAGGATAGCGGAGACAGAAAAGTATGCCCATGTGACTTTTTTCCTGAACGGAGGCATAGAAGTACCCTATCCCGGCGAAGACAGGATATTGATACCTTCTCCCGATGTGGCCAAATACAACCAGAAACCAGAGATGAGCGCATATGAGGTAACTGATATGCTGGTAGACAAAATAAGGGAAGATAAGTATGATGTAATAATACTTAATTATGCTAATGCGGATATGGTGGGCCATACCGGTTTTATAGAGGCAGCCATGAAAGCTGCAGAGACTGTGGATACATGTATGGGAAGAGTAGTCAAGGAAGTGATAAAAAGCGG
>CAZDXU010000178.1:0-15980 GCA_964509585.1 uncultured Actinomycetota bacterium
ATGGGCATCGGCATTATCCTCAAACCCGTTATGCCGGTACCTGTCATAGGGCTTTTCAGGAGCCAGGCCTTCCAGCCATACTTCAAAGTCATTATGGAGTCCGGGCTCATCGTCGTTTATAAAGACGCTGGCGGTTATATGCATGGCATTTACCAGGACCAGGCCCTCCTTTATCCCGCTTTCCCTTAAAGCCGACCCTACATCGGGAGTTATGTTTATAAGCTGTCTTCTTTTTTCCGTCTCAAACCACAGTTCTTTCCTGAAGCTTTTCATGATATCACCTTTCAATCTTTTAGTTTATCAAGCAATAGCTGCAAATTCCGGGGGATTATCCCGTTAAAAAACTCATATATGCCCAATTCCTTTGTCCGCTTGACCATATGCGGATCCCGGCCATTTCTACTGTCAAGCTCCAAAAGCATCCTGGTCTCATCTTCATCAAGCTCTCCTATTTCCTCTATCCAGCCTTTTACCTTATTGTTATAAGGGCAGACCTCCTGGCAGCTCATGCAGCCTATAAGGCTGTTGTGGGCATCAGGGTCCACCCAGGATGGCATCCGGCTTTCCGATTCATTGAGAAAAGCCAGGCATTTTGCCGCATCCAGCATAAACCTATCTTTCATTATGGCACCGGTAGGACAGCTATTACGGCACAGGTCGCAGGTGTTGCAGGCATCCAGGACCTTTAGCTCCTGCCAGGGATCGTCCTGGGTCACTATGTCTGTAAAAAATGCAAAAAGCTGGTGAAAACTTCCCCACTTTCCTATATAGGAAATATTGTTTTTTCCATATACTGCCAATCCGCTTCTTACCGATAACAGCTTTAAGGGAAGCCTGGCCGCATATGCATTTCTTCCCTTTTCACCGGTCCATTTCCTGAAAAGATTAAATACTATCCGGTTTACTTTCTGGTAGTTCACATATGTGGGCGGTATCAATACCTGCATTTTTTTGCCCCCGTAGACAATTCCCAGCCTGTGTGCGGGCCTTGCCATGGCAATCACCACAATAGATCCCGGGCTTTCCATTGCTTCCGGTTTAGTAAAAAAAAGATTTTTAAGGTAGACATCCATTATGCGTGGATCCACGGGTACTACTTCTGCTGCTCTTTTGAAATCATTTTCCAGGTCTTTAAGCCTGGCTGCAGGTATGATCCTTCCCTTGAAGTCGTATTTGTCCAGAAACGAATGTAATATTTCTTCCATAATTTTTATGCCAGTAAATACAGATTTAAAAACATGATCACCATGCCGCATAAAAAGGAGGCCATGGGAATATGACTGAAGCCATTATGGCATTTATAAGTTTTCTATCCAGCATAGGGATTCAGATTTTCCTATCTCCAGGAAACCATATATAATTGTATTAGTACAGAAACATTAGACCTGGCAAAATGATATAACAAATGTTTTCTATAAACAAATTTTTTACAATATAGGCATATATGTCAATTGAGGATTATGAAGATAAAAGGGATTTTGATTCTACTGCAGAGCCCGAATCCGGGAAAAAACCCTCCGGAACCACAGAAGGCAAAGACCTTGTTTTTGTGGTACAGAAACACTATGCATCTCACCTGCATTATGATCTCAGGCTGGAACTTGATGGCGTCCTTAAGAGCTGGGCTGTCCCCAAAGGCCCTTCCCTTGATCCCTCCGAAAAACATCTTGCCGTGATGGTAGAAGACCATCCATATGATTACAAGGATTTTTCCGGAATAATACCGGAAGGAAACTACGGGGCCGGCAAAGTCGAGATTTGGGATGAAGGCACCTATCATTCCCTTAATACAGAGGACAGGGAGGGCTCCCAGGAAGAATTAAGGGCCGGACTGAAAAAGGGCCATGTCACCATAATAATGGATGGCAAAAAGCTTAATGGTGAGTTTGCCCTGATAAAGCTTAAGGATGTAAAAGGAAACAACTGGCTTCTTATAAAGAAAAACGATGACTACGCAGTAAGGGGCTGGAAAATAGACCATGATAAAAACCCCGGGGATATAGAAAAAACTAACCGCTGAAAATATCCTTAATAAACTCCCTCGGCCTGAAGGAATAAAGAGACTGTCAGCCATACCCCTCTTTCTGGCTGCTTTAACATGAAGGACCGTATGTGGATTAAATGAGTAAGGGTTTCAGGTCCTGAACCTTAAAGAATTTATTTCCGCACCCAGCAGCATTATCATGCTGGATAAATATATCCAGAGAAGAAAGGCTATGACTGAGCCTATGGAGCCATAAGCCAGCTGGTAATTGGCAACCCTGTCGACATAGATAACAAAGACGTATTTTACCCCTTCCCACCCCAGGGCAATAGTCAGGGCTCCCCTGTATATCTGCCTCAGGCTTATATTCTTATTGGTCCCAAAGTAATAGATAAGGGTAAATATAAGGAAATTAAACAGGATGCCTATTAGTACTGAGAGTATTTTTAGAAGCACCGCAGAAATAGAAGCTTCGATCTCCAGCAGCCTAATAATAGTATTGGAAAGATAAAAAAGGCCGGTAGAAAGACTGAATGTAGTGACTATTATCACGAATATCAAAAATACTATTAGGAAACCATATAATTTCTGCTTCCAGTATTTCCTATGCGTTTCTGTCCTGAATATCTTGTTTAGGGCATACTGTATGGAATCAAAGACATATGTTGCCGTAAAAAAAAGCATGATGAAACCAATAACCCCTATACTGGCCCTGTTGGCTACAATACTGGTAAGGTTAGTATCTACAAAACTGTAGATTATGGGTATCCTTTCCTCCACAAATGTAAGTATGTTTGCCTGCACATCGAACCTGTTGACCACTACACCAGAAAATGAGATAAGGATCAAAAGGGCCGGGAATATGGATAATATGGAATAAAAAGCAATCGAGGAGGCCAGGATCTGGCATCGGTCATCAATGAATTTCCGCACCAGTCTTCTTAAATATATAAATATCTTTTTACCCAGTTTTCTTACCATCGCCAAATATTCAGTGGTTTATCAATAGACAGGGTTATAGTATATCCCAACTTTCTTTCATGAGCAAAACCATAAACCACTTTCCTTAAAGATCAATAAGTGTGATTGGTGCTGATTTTACTGGTGGGCGAAGGGGAACTTTACCTTGTTTGGGAGGGATAATAATTTTGATGGTGGGCCCACCAGGACTTGAACCTGGGACCTCCGCATTATGAGTGCGCTGCTCTAACCAACTGAGCTATGGGCCCGGAATGTGTGCCTGTTATCAGACAATTGCATATGTTAATAGAAATAATCTTATAAGTCAAACATTTGATAATGGTGCATTTTCCAGCTCCTTTTTTATTTTTCCTTGCCTTTTATATGCTTCTGTATGAGATTGTATAATGGTAAAATCAATGCTTATAAACAAAGTGTTTAAAGGTATCCCCGGTTTCCATGATGAAAAGGGCGGCACCCTCAGGGATCCGGCTATGGAGACTGATCCGGAAGCAGGTATTCAAGGCCGTAGCCGTAATATAACTCCTTCTGCAGATCGATTACCTGCTGGTATAATGCTGAATTTTTCCTGTGAAGCTCATTTATGCCTGCTTCATCTCCAGAATAACTTCCGGAATAATATGAACTGGTCTCCTGCCAGGCAGAAATATCATTTTCCAGAAAATCCATAAGCATATCGTGGAATTCTTCCAGTGGTGCGGGAATGTCATTGACATCTTTGAGGCTGTCCCGGAATCTTTTTGCAGCATTCATCCTCCTGTCCGCAAGATCCTTTAGCTCATCAATATTTACTACCTTTTTTTCCAGCTCTTCCGAAATCCTTGATATGCTGGCTTTGTAATCCTGCATGATAGCTGAATACTCTTTATCAAATTCTATTATATCCCTGGTATCCTGGTTCCTGGTAAGCTCCCTCAGCCTTATTGATTCCCCGGTAGCCTCCCTGGCAGCAAGTCTTTCCTGCTGCCAGGCTTCCAGGGCATTGTGCCTCTCCATCCTTGGAGATGTCCTTTTTTCAAACACCTCGTAGGATATGAAATTAAGACATATAAGACCTGCAAATATGACCAGGATTATTATGGTTATCAGTTTATCTTTTCTGTTTCCTGTCATCGATTATGGCAATCTTCCGTAGCTCGAAATATTATTGATATAAAACAGTTGAAATATATATTAACAGATCCAGCCAGTTATCTCTTGTATTTTATCACTTCAAGAAAGATATCGACCAGTCTGGGATCAAACTGGGTGTCCCTGCATCTCTTTATCTCTTCGATGGCTTCATTCTTTGTCTTTGATTTTCGGTATGGTCTTCCTTCCCGCATTATTACATAAGAATCTGCCAGTGCCATTATCCTTGAGATAAGGGGAATACTTTTCCCTTTAAGTCCCTGGGGATATCCGCTTCCATCCCAATGTTCATGTACGGTCAATATATACTCAGCCACCCTGGAAAGCTGGTTTGAGGACATGGCTATCCTGTAGCCGATCTCGGGATGTTTCTTTATTGCCTGCCATTCACTTTCAGAAAGACCTTCCCTTTTATTGAGGATGCTGTCAAGAATAGCTACTTTCCCAATATCGTGTATGGTAGCCAGGAGCCTCAGGTCATCCTGCCGGTCCTCAGAAAGTCTTAATCTCTTGCCTATCTCCAAAACCATCCATTTGAGCATTTTGAAATGGTTTTCGGTCCTTATTTTCTTTTCAAAAAGGGTATTTTCCAGTGATGTTATTATTGATGCGATGATGCTTTTGCTTTCTTTCAATTTATGCCGGTACATGTCCTCTTCGGCTTTTCTTATAATACCGGTAAAATCTTCTTTCATGGAGATCTTGGTGGCGGTACCTACAGAGATAGAAAGCGGAATCCTGTTGCCATCCGTCTTTTCGCAGTACTCTTTTATCCTGCCTAGTAACTTCCCGGCATCCTTCTCCCCGGTCCTGGGAAGCAGCATGGAAAACTCATCGCCACCGAACCGGGCTACTATATCATCGGCACGGCAGCACTTCTTCAGCACCTTTACACAGCTCTTGAGAAGTGCATCGCCCTCCTGGTGACCGAAGGCGTCATTTACCAGCTTAAGCCCGTTTACGTCAGCCATTATTATGCTTAAAGGAAGCTGCCTTTCGGTATCAAGCCTTTTCACCTCTTCCATATAATAGGCCCGGTTATACGCCCCCGTAAGACTGTCGTGAAAAGACAGATAGATTAACCTTTCTTCCGCTTTTTTTCTCTTTGATATATCCCTCAGTATGCCTTCCACCTGGAGAAGCCGGCCGGTCCTGCCGTATACTGGAGAGAGCGCAGCTTCATGCCAGAGTACTTTACCTTTCTTATCAAGTAACCTTATCTCAGCCAGTTTATCAAAGTCTGTCTTTTCCCTTTCTATCTGCCTGATTATCTTAAGATCATCTTTATGTATGACCTTTTTAAAGAAATCATGGTCCTCATAGAAAAGCTCCGGGGGATATCCCAATTTTTTACCTGCTGATGGGCTAATATACTCAAAAACCTTTTGGGGCCTGAGCCTGTAAATAAAAACTATATCGGGGGTTCTTTCTATAAGTCCCCGGAAATGCCTGTCTTTCAGGGAATGGTTCTTCTGGGGCAATACTACCCTCCTTTTAATATGATCCCCTAATTGTTTATCCAGATCACTAAACTATTTAAAATAATCTACTTTTCTTTTAATATTATTCCAGTTTGTTGGAAAATATGTTTTTGTTAAAATTTATTATACAACATTATAAACTTTTACAAAAATATTAAATTATTGGTTATAAATTAATTAATATGAAGCTTAATAATAAGATTGATAGATTAAATGATATACTCAAAAGCTGCACCCTGTGCCCCCATAAATGCAGGGCTGACAGGACTTCCGGTGAAAAAGGATCCTGCGGTGCCGGAAAGGATATGGTAATATCAGCCGCCATGCCGCATCATGGAGAAGAGCCGCCTATTTCAGGTACCGGAGGCTCGGGCACCATATTTTTTTCCTATTGTAATATGAAATGCTGTTACTGCCAGAATTACCAGATAAGCCAGGAGCATGAAGGTTATGCAATTGGTCCCCGGGCGCTGGCGGAAAAGATGGTAATGCTTAAAGAGCATGGCGTTCATAATATAAACCTGGTTTCACCTACGGTTTGGCTTCCCGGGATAATCAGGGCCCTTGATATTGCAGGAGATTCCGGGCTGGACCTTCCCATTGTCTACAATACCGGCGGTTTTGAAGACCCTGAAGTATTAAGGATGCTTGATGGGATTATAGATATCTATATGCCGGACATGCGCTACAGCAGCGATGCTATGGCAAAAAAGTATTCCTCTGTGGATGACTATGTAAGGTACAACCGGGAGAGCGTTTCTGAGATGTTCAGGCAGGTAGGTCCCCTGAAGCTGGATAAAGACGGTATTGCCCGCAAGGGTCTGCTTATACGGCTGCTGGTAATGCCCGGAGATATTTCCGGGACAAAGGCCACGCTGGACTTTATCAGTAAAAAACTTTCTCCTGATGTTTATTTAAGCATAATGGCCCAGTATCATCCTTCCTTCAGGGCACATGATTTTCCTGAACTTTCCCGCCGGGTGACCGCTGATGAGTATAAGGATGTTCTGGAATATGCAGCCGGACTTGGTTTTAAGCATGGATGGTCCCAGGACCATGAAGGACTTGACCCGGATAAGGATTATTTCATACCTGATTTTGGTGATAAGGATGTCTTCAGGTATTACAGGGACCGGTAACCGTCTTATCTTTCCCGGCGCCAGGACATAAGTTCATCACAGGACATGGTGTTTAATATATCTTTGGCCTCCAGGCCCGCCCGCCTGGCCACATCCACTCCCAGCCGGATCATCTCCATATTGCCCGGACGGTGTGAATCGGTATTTATGGCCAGCTTTGCTCCTGCTTCCGCAGCTTTGCAGGCATATTCCTCATGCAGGTCCAGCCTCATATAATAGCTGTTTATCTCCAGGGCTTTTCTGTGATCTGCAGCCGCTTCTATTACCTTTTCCATATCCATAAATATGGGAGCCCTGTTGCCGAACACTATTCCGGTAGGATGGGCCAAAAGATCAAAGTACTCTTTTTCCAGGGCGCTCACTGCCATTAAAGTATTCTCCCGGGCAGAATTTACAAAACCGGAATGCAGCGATGCAATGGCTATATCCAGTTTTTTAATAATATCCGGGTCATAATCAAATACACCGGGTTTCTTGATATCTATTTCCGAACCCATAAGGATATTGATATCCCTGTACTTTTTCCTGAGGCCGCCGATAAATCCCATCTTTTCCAGGAGTCTTCCGGTGTCCAGGCCATTCCCGTAATAATTGCTGAGGGAGTGGTCTGATATGGCAATATACTGGTAGCCCATATTCCTGGCGGAGTCGATCATCTGCGAATAATCTATGAGGCCGTCGCTCCAGGACGAATGTATATGGAAGTCGCCCTTTATATCATCGACCCTTACCAGGCATGGCAGCATTTTTTGGGATGCCCGCACGACCTCATCTTTTCCTTCCCTTAATTCCGGGGGGATATGATCCAGTCCCAGCGCATCGTATATCCTTTTTTCCGATCCCAGTTCCCGTATAATGCAGTCATCCAAACCTGGCCTGCTGTTCCTGAAAGAATGTTCTTCCAAAATGTCCAGGTGCTTCCTGCTTCCGGTAGTCTTTAGGAGCTGCCAGGCCCAGGTGTTCCCGGAAGCGATTATGACCTCGATATCAACTTCATATATGGTATTAAAAAGACCGCTGATATCCTCTGCTGTCCTTTTAACCGATACCAGCTTTTTTATAAAAGGATATCCGGCTATCTTCTTCAGAAGAGCCTCGCTTCTGTCCATATCATACCTTTTCCGGTTAAATACAGGCAGCAGCAAAAGGTCGACGTCCCCTATGAAACTTTTTTTCCGCCTTATGGAACCGGTATATTCTATTCTATCTATCTCGGAAGATTTCCTTAATTCCCCTATCATGATATCTGCATAGAACTCTGCCGGCCACCTGGGAATCATTTTCCTTATGGAATCAAAATACTTTATGGACCACTTTATCCTTTCTGCAAATAAAGGATTAAGTACATCCTTTCCCAGCTTTGAGGAAACAGCCACCTCTGCGGCATCCCTGTCCATAAAAACGCTTTTAAGGTCTTCCATGTCCTTTATGGAAAATTGGTCATAGATGGAAAATATCCTTTTTCTTCCTAGTCCCGTCATCCTTATAAACCTGACCAGGTCCTCGGAATAGGATGTGGAAAATCCCTTATACTCTCCTATGGAGCCTTTATCCAGGTATTCGGTGATCAGCCCATAACAGTATTTATCTATCCCGACGGAGCTGCCGGGACTTTTCCCCTTAAGTATTTCTTCTATGATGCCGGGATCATCCCTCAGGGTCCTGGCGGCCATCATAAGCGAAAGCACTGCTGCTTTCTCCCCGGCTACTGACTTTTTTACCTCGGCAAGATTGGTAAATATGTCTGCCAGTTTAAGGCTTATCATGGTAAACCCAATAATCCTTTGTGATATAATGTATAATACCGGAATTGATTCCGGCCTGAAAATCATTGTTAAATCATGGTATTATAACAGAAAAAAAGATTATATGAAAAATAACCCGGAACCAGATACGGAAAATAAGGATCTGTACCGCCAGGCCAGGGAAGATATGGTCAAAAGACAGCTAGAATACCGGGGAATAAGGGATCCCCGGGTCCTTGCAGCTATGAGGAAAGTCCCCAGGGAATTATTTGTACCGGAAGGCCATCAAGGTTCTGCCTATGAGGACCGCCCCCTGCCCATAGGTATGGGACAGACCATATCGCAACCCTATATAGTAGCCCTTATGACAGAGGCCCTGGACCTTGATGACAGCAGGGACGTGCTCGAAGTAGGGACGGGTTCCGGATACCAGACTGCAATACTGGCAGAACTGGCGAATATGGTATATTCTATTGAAATAAAGAAAGACCTGTGTGAGAAGAACAAAAAAGTCCTTAAAGGTTATGAAAATATCAGGCTTTCCTGCCATGACGGCAGTAAAGGCTGGGAAAAATATTCCCCCTATGACCGCATACTGGTAACTGCAGCACCGCCTCACATACCGGAAAAGCTCGTAGAACAGCTTAAGGCAGGCGGCATCATGGTGATACCCACAGGCACATCCTCCTGGAGCCAGGAACTTTTAAAGATGGTAAAATCCGATAATGGAATAAAGAAGATAAAGATATGCGATGTGGCATTCGTGCCCCTTACTGGAAATACAGCATGAATTTAAAAAAGATGGCAGAATGGTTAAACACAATATTTTATTAAAAGAATTATGAGAACCGGTACTGTAAACCTGCCCCTGCACGGCGGAAAAGCCCCCAGGTGGCTTTTTAACCATATGAAGGACCTCTCCCGGGAGATACTGTCATTTATCGTATCTGAATATGGTCCGGAAGAAGTGCTGGACCGGCTCTCCGACCCCTTCTGGTTCCAGGCTTTCGGATGCGTACTGGGCTTTGACTGGCATTCCAGCGGAGTTACCACCACCGTTTGCGGGGCTGTCAAGGAAGCGGTAAAGGGCAGGGAAAAGGATTTCGGCCTGTTTGTAGCCGGCGGCAAGGGAGGCACCTCCAGGAAGACACCCTCAGAGATAGAGGCTGCCGGTGAAAAGATGGGCATTGACTTCTCTGGCCTGGTATATAACAGTAAGATTGTAGCCAAGGTAGACTCAACTGCATTGCAGGATGACTACCAGCTGTATCACCACTGTTTTTTATTTACCTTGAGCGGCAAAAAATGGTCGGTTATCCAGCAGGGCATGAATGAGTTCAACCGAATGGCCAGAAGATATCACTGGTCAAGCAGCGAGATTGAAGATCTTGTATGCGAGCCCCATAAGGCCATATGCTGCGACTCCAGCGGTAATGTCATAAACCTGGTAGCCAGGGAAAGCAGCAAAGCCCGCAGTACCATTACTGAAATATCATATCAGAAGCCCCGGCTGCTCCTGGACGACCTTAAGAAAATAAAAAAATACCAGGAGACAAAATATAATATGCCCCGAAGGCATACCATAAACTTAAGCGATGTGGAGATGAAGAGGCTGGAAAAGATCTTTATTTCCACCTATGAGACAAGGCCGGAGAATTTTGAAAAGCTTATCTCCCTTAAGGGCATGGGGCCCAAGACTGTCAGGTCGCTTGCCATGATATCGGAACTGGTATACGGAGAGAAGTACAGTATAAAGGACCCGGTAAGGTTCAGCTTTGCCCATGGGGGAAAGGACGGTATCCCCTACCCTGTGGACCGTGAGACTTATACAGCTTCTGTGGATATACTGCATAGTGCAATAAAGGAAAGCAGGCTTGGAAGGACTGATAAAGTAAAAGCCATAAAAAGGCTTTCACATTTTTACGGATAATATTGAATCTGGTTGAAAGAAAATGAATAATATATTTAAACCGGCAATAGACAATATTAATAAGATAATAACTCTCCTGGAGAAACAGTACCCCCATGCCGCTCATTCTACCCTGGACCACAAAGACGCTTTCCAGCTACTGGTATCGACCATACTGGCTGCCCAGAGTACGGATAAGCTGGTAAATACTGTTACTCCGGGACTGTTTGACAAATACCGGGGACCCGGGGATTTTGCCCATGCCGACCCTGAAGTCCTGGAGGAGGATATAAGGAAGACCGGCTTTTTCCGCAATAAGACAAAAAGCATAATGGGAGCCGCCCGGGAGATAATAGAGAGTTTTGACGACAGGGTCCCCGGCAATATGAAGGATCTCCTGACCCTTCCCGGGGTGGGAAGAAAGACTGCCAATGTGGTGCTGGGGGAATGTTTCAACAAGCAGGTCATTGTAGTGGATACCCACATGAAGAGGATATCCCGTCATATAGGACTTACCAATAATACGGATCCTGATAAGATCGAGTCTGACCTGGCAAGGATAATACCAGAGAAGAAGCAGACTAGCTTCTCCCACAAGATTGTCCAGCATGGAAGGACTGTATGCATAGCCAGAAGACCCAGATGCAGTGAATGCCCCATTTTAAAGTACTGCAGGTACGGTCAGGAGAATGCCTGATATTGCCCGGCACAAGATGATATAAGTGTGATCATATGCTATATTCCGCTTATTCTTTCAAAATTCTCTTTCAGGTCCTTATATAGCGACCTGTATACCTCATAATATTTGGAATATCGATCATTAGTCTCGGTATCAGGCCCTGTCTCAGTCACTTCCTTTAAAATACTTCCGCAGGCCTCCCTTACCGAAGCATACAGGCCTGCCCCCACTCCGGCTATTATGGCAGCCCCGTATGAAGGACCTTCCTCCACATTAAGGGTCACTATCCTGGTGCCGAATATATCGGCAGTGATCTTCCTCCACAGCTCTGACCTGGCTCCCCCGCCGAATAGCACTACTTTATCTGATGATATGCCGGTATTCCTCATAAGGTTCAGGCAGTCATACTGGGAATAGGTTATGCCTTCCATCACGGAGCGGGCAAAGTGGGAGCTGTTGTGTATATAGGAAATACCGAAAAATACTCCCCTGGCATAAGGGTCGGCATAGGGAGTCCTCTCGCCGGAAAGATAGGGTAAGAATATAAGTCCTTCTGAACCTGCAGGAGCTGACTCTGCCTGTTTGTTTAAGAGATCATATTTAGAAAGGCTGCCGTATTTAGCTTCTATTTCATCAGATATCCCGAATGTATCATGATACCATTTATAGGAGCCGGCAGCTGAAAGTGTGACACCCATAAGGTGCCAGGCGCCGTCTACGGCATGGCAGAATGAATGCAGTCTTCCTGCCGGGTCATATACCGCCTTATCCGAATGGGCAAATACTACTCCGGAGGTTCCCAGGTAGTCAGATATAACTCCTTCATATACGATACCCGAACCAACTGCCCCTCCGGCCTGGTCCCCGGCTCCCCCGGCAATGTGAGTGCCCTGTATCAGGCCGGTCAGCCCTGCTGCCTCATCTGAGACCTTTGATGATATATATGAGGACTCATAGACGGGGGGAAGAAGATCCTTATCGATGCCGAGGCCGCCTATTATGTCATCTGACCAGGTCCTTTTTGCTATATCCATCAGGATGGTGCCGGAGGCATCTGATACTTCAGTGGCATAGGTGCCTGAGAGCCTGTAGCGTATGTAGTCTTTGGGAAGGAGTATCTGGACTACCTTCTTATAGTTCTCCGGCTCATTGTCCCGGAGCCAGAGTATCTTGGGAGCGGTAAAGCCGGTAAGGGCTTTATTATATGACAGCTTTATAAACTCAGCTTCTCCGCCAAAGGTATCATATATATCGTCACACTGGGAGACTGTCCTCTGGTCGCACCACAGAAGGGCCGGCCTTATTACTTTGCCGTCCCTATCCAGAAATACCGAACCGTGCATCTGGCCTGATATGCCTATGGCGGCTATGTCAGAGGGGTCTATTTTTGATCCGGAAAGTACTTCCCTTACTGTCTTGACCGCTGCTTCCCACCACAGGTCCGGGTGCTGCTGGGCCCAGCCCGGCCTGGGGGTATCCATATCATATTCTTCAGTGGATGATGTTATCAGTTTTCCTGCCTGGTCTATCAGTATGCATCTTGTCGATGAAGTGCCCACGTCAAAACCCATAAGGTATTGCATATCTCCTCCCCATCTCACAGCTATATTAATAATTATATATAATCATATTAGAACCAGATAAAAATGATATTAACTGCTGCTAATTAAAAAACACCGGTTTATATCCTGCCGAAGAAGTTTTAACCTTATGATCAAGATCTACATCTCCTTTGCCAGCGTGGACCTGGCTACAGCTGCATGCTTTACTCCCTTTGCTACCTTGAGCCTGGCTTCCAGGTCATATACTTTCTTTATCTTTCCCTTTAACGCTATTATCTCCAGGCAGTTACTGTGGTCAAGGTGCACATGCTGGCTGGATATTATTATGTCATGATAATCATGCTGTATGCTTACCAGGTTTTCCACCAGATCATGGTGGTGATGGTCATATACCATTATTATGGCTCCGGCCACTTCCTCATTTTCGTCTTCCCAGGCCGTCTCTACCAGTTCCTTACGTACAAGGTCCCTTAAGGCTTCGGAACGGTTCTGGTAACCCTTTTCCCTTACATACCTGTCAAGAGCCAAAAGAAGGTTTTCCTCCATGGATACGCCGAACCTTTTTAACTCTGTCATCACTTACTCCTCTCCAGCAGGGCATACAGGCTTATATGCTTTTTGGGATCAAATTCTTCACTTCCGCCTGTGCCTATTAGCCTTATCTTTTTAAATCCGGCATTCTTTGCCATACTCTTAAACATATTGACCTTAAGCGTGGCCAGGTAAGATGAGTTTACAAAAAAATCATCAGCCGCGCTTTTCTTTAGCCTGGTGATTATAAAGTCTACCCTGGTCTTTACCTTTCCATACTGGAAATGCTTAATAAACACATAGGTATACCCATCCTTTTCAAATACCTTGGGAGGATAATAATCATTTTCATCTATGATGGTTGAACTAAAATTTAAGAACTGGAGTACTGCCAGGCCGCCATGTGCCATCCTCTTTCTCATATTCTTCAGCGCCATTTTTATCTTTTTCCTGTCTTCCAGTATGGGAAGAGTGTTGCCGAGGGAAGTTATAAGGTCGAAATCTCCGGGAGGGAGGCTTTCCAGGTCCTCAAAACCTTTCTGATACAGGGTCACATTTTGGGCCCTTATGGTATTTTTACCGGCAAAATCCACCATATCTGGATCAGGATCGATGGCTGTAACTTCCTGCGCGTATCCGGCAAAAAGCTGGGCATGATGTCCGGTCCCGCATCCTATCTCCAGGACCTTGGCTATTTTCCTCTCATTGAATATTTTTTCAAAGAAGTGTCTTTCCTTCTCCATCCTTTTGTCCCAGTCTACCTGCAGGTCATAGTACTCCGGGTTGAAATCAAAATTTTTTGTTGCCAATTCTACCTACTTCATCTCTATTGCTTTATTAACTGTATATTTTTTGGAAAGGCTGGAGATCTCGTCTTTTACCGAAAAATATACTATGGACCAGCCCTTGTCTGCCAGTTTCTTTAAAACCTTAAACTGGTTCTCGAGCCTCCGGCTGTCAGATGACAGGAATGCATCATCTATTATGAAGAAACCTCTGCCCTCTCCCAGTATCTCCTCAGATATGGCTATCCTTATGGAAAGGAAAAGCTGGTCATATGCTCCTTTGCTTAAGTTTTTTGCTGTAAGGATATTCCCTCCCGTATCCACTACTGTCACTTCCCCGGCCTGGCTGTCAAACCGGACATCTTTATATTTACCCCCGGTTATGTCTGCAAATATGTCCGAGATCTTAAGTTTTTCAAAAAGTTCCGATACCTTGGTCTCTTCTGTGTTTTTGATATCCTCAAAAATCCTTATGGCTTCCGCTGCCAGGTACTGCTGCCGGTCTATCAGCCCTACAAATCTATTACAGTGATCGACAGCTTCCCGGAGCCTCTCCAGGTTGGTTATATCGAATGGTCCCAGTTTGTCAAGGTGTCGGGAAAGAACAAGGCCGGCAAACTTTCCCTGGAAGCTGTTGAGTCTATTTTTATGTTCTTCAAGGCTTTTTTTTAGGCTGCTTTCCTTTTCTTCCAGAGCTTCCAGTTCCGATCTTAAGTCTTCCAGCTTTTCTTTACCGGCTTCTTTATCCTCCGGCAAAGAGTCTCCCTCCGGCTTTAAACGGGACAGCTTGTCTTCCCAGATACTGATGGTATCACCGAATCGTTCCGCCATCTCCCCCAGGTCCCTGTCAGGATCATATCCCGGGATATCCCCTCCCGGCATCTCCCTTAGCGACCTGGCCAGCGACATCACCTCCGAAGCTGCCCTGTTTCTCAACCGCCGCTTTTCATTGAACTGGTTTAAATCCCTTATGCCCAGGCTTCCCATTATCTCTTCCAGTTCCAGCTCATATGACTTTTTATCCCTTATATCATCTTCCAGTGCGGCTGATAACTTTTTATCATCCATTTCCAGCAGTCTTACCTGATCATCAAGCCGTTCCCTTTCCCCTGCTTTCTCCCTGTATGCATCATCAAATACCGCTGCTGCCGGCAGCACATCTGCCAGGCTCTCTATCCTGAAGCCTATCTTCTTGAACTCATTTTCCAAAAGTATTCCTTCAGCAGCAAAACGGTCTGACTTTATGCCTGCACGGTTTACTATGAATATCACCAGGCCCGCAATAAGGAGGAGTAACGGCATTATAAAGGAGTATAAAATGCTCCGGGTAGGTATATATACTGCGGGGAAGCTGATTGGTGCCAGGAGCAGAAGTATTACAGTTATCACCCTGGAAAAACTTTCCGGCTCCTTTACCTCCTCTGCCTTCCTGCGGTTATATATCTCAAGGTCTGCCTTCAGCCGGTCTATATGGGTTTTCTTTGATTCAAGCACATCCAGTTTTCCCTGGACCTGTGCCAGCTTTTCCTCCAGCCCTGTCCTTTGTTTTATATTCTTCTCCTGGTCTGCAAGTATTCGGGAGGCCCTGCCGCCAAGACTGTCAATATTTATTATAAGCTCTGATATTTTTTCATATTTTGCCTGGCTGAAATCCTTATGATCTTTATATACTTTCCACCTATCGCTGAGGTTCCGGAGGCTTGCAGCATTTTTCCTGTATTCCTGCCACTGAAGCATCCTCTCGCTTTCCTTTATATCTTTCCTTATACTGTTTATCTTTTGCCTGGCAGCTAGCTGTTCCAGTTCCAGGTAATCAAGTTTATTTTCCTCGGATACCTCTATGTATTCCTTTGCTTCACGGCTGAAATCCGATGCCAGTACACGAAGCTGGCTTATCTTGCCGAATTTTTTGTCATTTGAAAGCCTGGAATCACTGGAAGGATTTACCAGCCGGCCGAAATCCTGTATATAAGACATGATATCTTCTATCTGTTCCAGCCTGAGACCGGTAAGCTTATCGGTTATATTCCTGAAATATCCGCACTCATCCCTC
>CAZDXU010000179.1:0-7688 GCA_964509585.1 uncultured Actinomycetota bacterium
GCAGGTCTCTTCACATAGTCCGCATCCTGTACAAAGATCAGCATCGATTTCTACCTTCATGAGCATCCTTTCTGTTATTTGTTTCCAATAGCGTTACGGCAATACTGTAGAGTAATATACAAAATTTTTTTTGCTATTTCAACAAGAAAAGATAATAAAAAAATACCCGGAAAAAATGCCGTAAAACAATCCGGGCCCCCTGTTTTTATTGTGGTATTTTCTTAATATTAGTAGAATCCTTAAGGACAGGAAACATATAGATGAAAGGTCATGGATATTATATAAACAGGATAAATGATCATACCGTCCTCAGCAAGCCTGGCCCGGCTTCTGTTTAAGATCGGCAATCCTTACCTGGTCCTTGTGTTTATCCTGCCTATAATAAGAGTTACCTTATAGTTTAGAGATGCATGGAAAAGAAGAAAAAATAATAGGCAGGGAATTTTTCTGCAGGGATACGTCTATGGTTGCCAGAGAGCTTCTGGGAAAAGTGCTGGTCAGCGACCGGCCCCCGGGGCTTACCGCAGGCATAGTAACAGAGACAGAAGCATATTATGGCATCGGCGACCCTGCAAGTCATGCTTTCCGGGGCATGACTTGCAGGAGCAGCATCATGTTCGGGAAAGCGGGAGCAGCCTATACATATCTCTGCTATGGCGTCTATTGGCTTTTGAATGTAGTCACCGAAAAGGAAGGGGTCCCCGGAGCAGTCCTTGTAAGGGCTGTCAGGCCGTTAAAGGGAATAGAAGTAATGCAGCAGAGGAGAGGATGCGCGGGACTTAAGCGCCTGGCAGACGGGCCGGGCAAGCTTACCATTGCCATGGGTATAGATGGCCGCGATAATGGAACCGATATGGCAATATGCGGGAACAGCCTTTACTTCACACAGGAACATGCAGGCAGAATGTTTGATATAAAAAATACGGCCCGCATAGGCATAACCGGCGGGAAAGACAGGCTGCTCAGGTTTGTTGCTGTTGGATTATAGCGCCGTTTTAAATATAATAGGCCTATAAACAATTTGACAAAGGGATCATTATCATGGGTTTTGAAGACATAAAAAGGCTTTCCTACATGTCCAAAAGGATGTACGTAATAGAAAGCATCTGCAAGACCAGGTCCATCGACCTGGAGTACCTGTTCGGGCTGTTCAATCTTTACAACCAGAAGAACAGCGGCAGGTGGTTCTGGCAGAAAGCTTCCTTTACCGGTACCCTGAAGAATGCTTATGACGGATTTAATAAAAGAGTAGACGATATAGTAAAGCAGATGAAGAAAACCGGTGAAGCCGGATTCGATGCCATGATCAGGGACTCGTCAGAACTTCTGGATAAGCTGCTTACGGGTTTGGAAGTAAGCTGTGAAGTAAAAAGGGAGACCGATTTTGATCATGTGAAGAGCTTCCTGGACAACAACCTCAGAGGCCTCATAGATGACAGCCTCAGGCCCTTAAGGAGCCCGAAGGCAGGCTAGGAGCCTTCCTCATCCAGCACTTCAAAGCTTCTGGTATATTTCCTGAACTCCTCAAAGACTATATTGCTGTCCAAAAAAGGTCCCTGGCCGGGGTCTTCTGATTCTACCAATATGGTGTATTCACCCGGCACAAGCGCTGTCTCTGCAGTTTCTCCCGCCGGCACCGGGGTCATATGGCTTTCCGGGCCTTCTATATAGGCAGTAAGCTTTTCCGTGGTATTATTTATTATTACCAGCATGCCTGAACCCGGAGTATTTACATATTTTCCCGCAACCGGATCAAAAAGGCCGCTGTATGGTTTTTCGCGGGCCAGGGATATCTTTGACGCCACCAGGTTTTCCAGAACCAGGTCAGCCATATCCGGGTTATGCTCTATAAGCTTTTCATACATAAATACAGCAGTCCTGAAGTCTGACCTCATAAAGGCTGTATCTCCCGACTCCCTGACGGCCTGGGCCGGGGCGGCCTCAAAGATCCTGTCGATCTTGTATTCGGTCACCCTGTCTAACTCAGGCTCCGGATCAGCTTTGAGAAACCTCAGGAACCATTCCAATGCATCTTTATGATCATATGCTGAACCCGATGCAAGCGCCATATCCAGGTAGGCATCATATACTGCTTTCTGGGCGGACTGGTAATAGTCGCTTTCCTGGTGGTCTGCTATTATCTCTTCCAGAAGCCTTATGCGTGAAAGTATGTCGCCATGCCGGTCAAAGCTTTCCGATGCATCAAAAATATACCGGGGTATCTTGTAAAGGGCTATGAATGCTTCATTGGTGTCGGGAAAACCCGATTTTATCTGCTTCAGTATTTCAATTGACTCCAGATAACTGTTGGCGGCTTCCAGGTGTTTCCCATCCTCTTCCTGCTCAAGGGCCATGCGGTAATGGATGTCCTGGCGCATATCCATCACTTCAAGCTGCTGCCGGTCGATTATTCCTTTATCCATAGCAGCCTCGAAACTTTCCCGGGCCCGGGAAAACTGGTTGTTATCATAATAGGCATAGGATATCTCCTCCAGCGCTTCTTCAGCATACCTGCTGCTGGGGTATGATGCCAGGATGGAATCCAGCCGGCTTATGGCGCCCGCATAGTCTTCTTCCTCCAGACGGGTAACGGCTTCGCGGTACAGGGCAAATGGGCCGAAAACACTGGACAAAACCAGCCCTATGGTAAAGCCTATGAAAAAAATTATAAATACAAAACCGGCATTGCATCTCCTTACCAGGTTGTATATGCCAAATACCAGGCTTAAGACTATAATAGGTATGCTGAAATAGGGAAGCATGTCCCAGAACCTTCCCCGGTCAAGATAGGAGACAACAAAAAGCCCCACTGCAGAAGCAGAGAACAAAAACAAAAATAAGATTGTAAACGGACCTATTTTTCTTCTTCTATTATATTCGTACATAGGGAGAAAAGTTCACAAAAATTTATACAATAGTAGCATAAAAACTGCATATAAAAAACAAGGGGGCAAATATTATATATTGCTACTGATAACTGGTATTAAATTGACGGTACGGAACCTTATTGCCCTGACCTGTGATGTTTCAGGGATATTCCATGACAAGGGTATCCCAGTATTTACCATTATAAAGATGGTTTCTTTTAAGTACCCTTACCAGCCTGAACCCGCAGTTCACATATACTTTTATGGCCCTGTTATTATAGGTATATACATTCAGCCGGACCCTCGACATCCCCAGTTCATCCAGGGCAATACCTATCAGGGTCTTTACCGCATCCGTACCAAAACCCTTGTCCCAGTAATCCCTTTCACCTATCACTATGCCCAGTTCGCAGGTCTTTTTCCTGGTGTCGATCTTATGCAGGGCACAATTGCCGATATGGATATCCGATGTCTTTTCCAGGATGGCAAATACCATGTCCCGGCTGGAGTCCTTGATATATTCAAACCACTGCTCCTCCTGTTTTGCCGTAAGATCCCCGAAGCTCTGGCTCAGGTATTTATTTACCAGGGGATCGGTAAGCCATCCCAGCGACCGGGAAAGATCATCTTTTTTCAGGGGGCGGAGGGTTATACTGCTCCCTGAAAAGCTTCTTGTCAGGATCGAATCCAGGTACTCTGCCATACCCTTTATTAGCCTTTTTTACCCATTTTGTCTATGAAGGCATTCACCAGGTCGATGGGTACGGGAAAGACTATAGTGGAATTCTGTTCTGTGGCTATCTCCTTTAAAGTCTGCAGGAACCTGAGCTGCACCGATACCGGGAATTTGCTCAGTACCTCTGCAGCATTTGCCAGTTTCTCGGAAGCCTGGAATTCTCCCTCGGCGCTTATTATCTTGGCCCTTCTTTCCCTCTCTGCTTCTGCCTGCCTGGCAAATGCCCTCTGTATGGTCTGCGGCAGCTCTACATCCTTTATCTCTACCATAGAAACCTTGACTCCCCAGGGGTCTGTCTGCTCGTCTATTATCTTCTGCAGCTCCTGGTTTATCTTGTCCCTTCTGGCCAGCAGGTCATCAAGGTCTGCCTGGCCCAGTATGCTCCTTAATGTAGTCTGGGCAATCTGTGAAGTAGCCAGGATATACTTTTCTATCTTAACTACACTTTTTTCCGGGTCCATGACCCTGAAGTATACCACTGCATTTACCTTGACCGGCACATTGTCCCTGGTTATTACATCCTGGGGCGGCACATCCATGGTAACGGTCCTGAGATCTACCTTTACCATCTTATCCACAAAGGGTATTATAAGGAATATTCCCGGCCCTTTGGCTCCCTTTAACCTCCCAAACCTGAAGATGACCCCTCTTTCATATTCCTTCAGGATCTTTATAGCAGAAAACAGCAGTATCAAGACTATCACTATTCCAAATACAATGCCCACGATTGGTCCTACGAACATATCATCCTCCTTTATCTTCTTCTTTTATTTCTGATACTGTCAGGGTCAATCCGTCTATGGAAATTATCCTGACCTTTTTCCCCTGCCTGATACTCCTGCCCGTATCAGACACGGCATTCCATATCTCTCCCGATATCTTTATCTGCCCCCGGGGCCTGAGGGTGCTGGAGACTACAGCCGTACCGTCTACAATACCATCCTTCCCGGTGACAGGCTTTATCCTGTGTGCCTTATACACCGCCCTAACCACTATGAAAAGGAAACCGGAGACCACTACCGCTACAGTTATTATAAGGCTGGCGGCTATTCTTAGATAGGGGGCATCGGTGTTTATAAGCAGGAAAGAACCTATTACCAGGGAGAATACCCCGGCAATAGAAGGTATCCCCCCCAGGGCCATAAGGATGTCTGCCACGAAAAGTATGACAGCCAGTATTATCAGGCCCAGCCCGGCATAGTTTATAGGGAGGACGCTCAGCGCATACAGTCCCAGTATCAATAGCAGGGTCCCTATAGCGCCGGAGATACCCAGTCCCGGCTGGGAAAACTCATAGATGATCCCCAGGGTGCCCAGGGACAGCAGGATATATGCAATATTGGGATTGGATATGACATGAAGAAACCTGGCCATAAAGTTCATCTCTATCTCAACCGGGGTTATCCCGGAGGTCTTAAGGGTGTAAGTCTTTCCCAGCTTTTCCACAGTTTCTCCGTCGATCTTTACCAGGAGTTCATCCAGGTCGGCTGCCATATGATCTATGACCCCCAGTTCCAGCGCTTCTTCTGCAGTTATGGATACGCTTTTCCGTACCGCCTCTTCTGCCCATTCGGCATTACGGTCCCTGGCCCGGGCCAGGTTCTTTATGTAGGAAACAGAATCATTGGTGACCTTTTCCATCATCTCGGGAGATACCTGCTGGTCGCCTCCCATATTTACCGGATGAGCCGCCCCTATATTGGTAGAAGGCCCCATTGCCGCAATATCGCCGGCATAGGTAATAAAAACACCGGCGGAGGCCGCCCTGGCGCCGACCGGATATACATAGACTATGACTGGTATATCTGCATTCAGCATCCCGGTTATTATGTCCCTCATAGAGTTCTCAAGACCTCCCGGAGTGTCCATCATCATTATCAGGCCGTAACCCGATTCCCGGGCGCGCTCCAGGCACTGTTCGATATACCTGGCAATGGAGGGCTCGACAATACCTTCCAGTTCACATATATAGAAGTCTTCAAGTTCCAGGACATCTCCTGCCAGGAGTGTTTTGCCTGGATCCGCTGTTTCCTGCATGTAGAAACTTCCCGAAACAGCAAGGAAAACAGGAAGGAATACTGCTATAAACAGCAGCATTAGAATTTTTTTCTTTTTTTGACGGTCTGCCATCATATTGCAGTCCCTATTTATTATACCTTTATAAGATTATACTATAAAACTTAAAAAAAAATTTGAGATATGGCGTTTAAGATATTAAAATCTAATTGATGGCCGGTATTCTGCTTCAGGGCACCGGACCGGAAACAGTTAAAAACATTATTCTGCAGGAGGTTAAGATGGAAAAATGGGAATGCCAGGTATGCGGTTATATATATGACCCCGAGCAGGGCGACCCCGATAATGGTATTGAAGCCAGCACCAGCTTCGAAGACCTTCCCGACGACTGGGTTTGCCCGGAATGCGGTGCTTCAAAAGATGAGTTTGAAGCAGTATAGTCTTTACCATAAAAAGGCAGTCCATAAAAGGGCTGCCTTCCCTACATATTAACCCGGATGGCCCTGACCGGACAGCAGTCAAGGCATAATTCGCAAAGTATGCATTTATCCTTATCGAAATGAAGTCTCTTTGTTGTCTTGTCCAGGCTCAGTGCCCGGGTGATACATACAGACGTGCATTCTCCGCAGTCTACACAGGTCTCCCTGTCTATGATTATATCCCTGGCAGCTTCCTGAACCCTTATACCCGATGCTTCCAGATACCGTACAGCGCCGTCTATCTTTTCATCAGTACCCTTTAATTCTATAAGCATCCTGCCTTCCACATCGGGGGTGATCTCTGCCCTGAGGATATTGAACTCCAGGTCGAATTCCTTTACCAGCTTATAGGTAATGGGTTTTGTGACCCGGTTTTCAGGAAATGAAAGTACCAGTTTTTTCTTCTTCATCAGAGTTCCTCCTGGCTAAGTATGTCAAGGGACCTGTATTCGCCTTCCAGGGGAAGGGCTTTTACCATATTAGTAAGCTCAAAGCTCCCAGAGGATATCCTGTCCTTTAGCAGGTCTGCTATCTCAAGCGCCATGGCATAGCTTGACATGGAACCTGCCTGTACTGATTTGCCTTTTATATTTATTTTTCCGCTCCTGAGCTGCCTGTAGTCGACTTTGCCGTAAGATGGTTTGCTCCTCCTCTGTACCGAGTAATCGAAGATCTCCACCTGTATCTGGTCATCGCTTATTTTCAAGAATTCCATCATCTCCTCATCCAGGACCGGTATGGGAATGCCTATGCCCACAAACATGGACACTCCATATCTTTCGAATACGGCCGGCCTTATATATCTGGGAGACATATGTTTCAGGTCTCCTGCCACTGCCAGCGTTCCTGCCAGGCCGGTGGGCGTACCATTGGACAGTCTTTGCCTTTCAGGATTATGCTGGGTCCCGGTCCAGGAGACATAACCCTCGGCACCGCCCAGGAATATCCTGGTCCCTATTCCTATGGTCCTGTAATAGGGATCATTAAGAAGGGGGCTTAGCTGTCCGGCACTGGAATATGTGGCATTGGTGAACCTGGGAAGAAGTTTTCCCATGTAGGTATATATGGTCCTGTTGGAAGAATTGGTAGCTACGGCATAATTCTGGTATGCATTCCGTGGATTGAATAGATATGCCTGGTTTATGGTGTCCCTGGTTATATAAGTCTCTATTTCCTTCCTGGGGTAGCAGTCCGTACCCTGGGAAACAGCCCTTAGCTTTATCGGCTTTCCGCTGATAAGGTCGCTTATGACATGAGCCCCGCCGTATCTTATCCCTTCGGACTCCGAAGGCTCAGTGGCTCCGATATAGACATCCACGGCAGCGATCCCGGCATATGCAGGTACGTCATTCAGCCAGGCCCTGGCCATCTTTATAGGAGGATCTGAGTGCCCAAAATTTATAAAAGCGCCGGAAGAGCACATGGGCCCGAAAGTGGCGGTAGTTACTACGTCTACCTCGCGTGCTGCTTTCTTGACACCTTTTTCCTTTACAAAGTCTATTATCTCTTCGGCATTGAGGACTACAACACTGCCGTCTCTTATTTTCTGGTTTATCTCTTCTATAGTCTTGGCCATAACTCATCCCCATA
>CAZDXU010000180.1:0-8986 GCA_964509585.1 uncultured Actinomycetota bacterium
CACATATTACGGGATGAAGACAAAGGAAGATAAGCTCAGGGCCCTGGAAAGGCTTAAGCAGCTTGACCTTCCCGCAGGAAGTCCTGAAGAGATGGAAAAGCAGATAATAGAGGGAGCCCTGGATGACAGATAAGCCCCGTGTTTTTGTGGACTCAAATATTCCCATGTATGCTGCCGGCAGGGAGCATGTAAATAAGGCACCTTCCATTAGAATACTGGGATCAATATCTGAGGGAAAGGTGATAGGGATAACTTCTACTGAAGTATTCCAGGAGATATTATACCGTTACCAGGCGATAGACCTTCTGGAAAAGGGATTTGAAGTCTTTGAAAACTTTTCCGGCATTATTGATGAGACCCTGCCTATTAACTTTAATATAATAAGAGAAGCAAAGAATATTCTAAAAGATAATAAAATAAGCACCAGGGATGCCATACACGTGGCTGCCATGGATCATTATGATATAAGCTATATAGCTTCACATGACAGGCATTTTAAAAAATTCAAGCATATAAGATATTTTCAGCCCTAGATAGCCTGCGGCCTACTTGAACCTTACCGGTATCTCCAGCTGTGCATCATACTCCCTTATATCGGAAGGATTGTCTTTTATAAGGAGAAGGGTCCCCGTTTCAGTCTCCGGGGCAACAAATTCCAGCCGGGAAGAAAAGCTTATAAACTCTTCTGTCATCCATTCCTCATCAGTCATAGCATAATGCTCGGCTATTATATTGCCCTCAGCATCCAGAAGCCTTACCGGGAAGCTGGCTTCGAAGAACCAGGTGCCTCTTGCCTGTCCGCTGATATCCAGTGGGCTGGCGATGACCTGTCCGGGAGATGGAAAGTCAACTATTATCAGGTCGGAAAGATCATCAGCTGATGCATCGTTTTCTTTGTCGGTTATGTCAGTGCCTGCTTGATCTTCGTCTTCGATCTCGCTTTGTAGCCCTTCATCGATACCGTCAGCGGTCTCCGCCTGCTGGCCGTCTTGATCCAGGATAATACATGAGCCAGAAATAAAGACCAATGAGATCATTAAAGCCAGCAGTATAAGAGTTTTTATATTCATCAAGTCTCCTCCAGGTTTTTTTTCATAGGAAGCGTTATCAGTTTGATCTCTTTCTCAAGCACCAGGTATTCCGGGTCTTTATGGGCAAGAGAGGCATTTTTCATACTTTCCTCCTCCTTATAATCCTGAACAGCATAGCCACAAAAATAAATCCAGTCAGGGCCCCTCCCAGGGCGATATAGGAGATGTATTCCTTCCCCAGGTATTCTGTCACATAACCATATACTGGCTGGAAGACTATGGAACCGGCAAAGGCAAAGGCAATGGTAAATCCCAGTATAGTCCCGGAATTTTCGGGATCGCTGTTAGCGGATATGGCAGTGGTAAGCGGAAATATGGCAGCAAAGCATACTGCCTGCAGGGCAAGGGAGGCAATCTTTATGTAAAGGAAAGGCATAAAACTAAAAAGGGAAAGGAATATGATCCCAATCAGACAGCTGTAAAACAGGATCCCTATCTCGCTAAATCTCTTGACCAGCCTGGCAGTCAACATCATTCCCACGATGGAAAAGATCCAGTAGACAGAGAGTATGGCGGAACCATAGGCCACAGGCACGCCCAGGCTCAGAAAATAAGTGGTCATCCAGGTAGAAAGCCCCATGAGTGAACCAAGGTAGATAAAGAGTATCATGCTGGCATTTAATATAAGCGGGTCCCTGACTGTGGCCAATATGCTTTTCCCGGTTTTATGCTCTTTCCTGTCCTTCATGGGGGGACCGGCATCGATCCTTTTTTTGGGGCATATCCTGTAGAAGGCCGCAATGAAAAAAATATAGATAAATGCAAAGATAAAGAAAAGATACCGGGGCAGGAAATCAAAATATAATATGGCTGCCACCACCAGGGGCCCCATTGCCGCACCTGAATACCAGGCAATATCAAGTTTTAAAAATAGGCGGCTTATATCTTTATCAAACAGTTTGGAAGAAAAAGAATGTATGGAAGTATCTATGGTCCCAAACCCGACCCTCAGGAAAATAGTAACTATTATAAATACAATGAAATTGAGGTAGGCTCCGAAAAGGGCAAATCCCAGAAAAAGGAGAAACAGGCCGGTCAGGACCAGTTTCTTGATATCCACGCTGTCGGAAAGCCTGCCGGAGATGATATTGGCAATAAGCGCGGTGATAGATCCAATAAAAAGGGCAATGCCCATCTTATCGAATCCCACGCCTAGCTCTTCGGCGATCACCGGTACCAGGGGGTCGATCACTATTATGGAAAGACCGAATAGTATAAAGATAAAATAGAATGTGATAAGGGTCTGTTTCTTAGTCTTTGGGTTCATCCATACTTCCTGTCCTGTAGCCTTCAATGTCTATTGCTATATTTTCAAATCCTATTGCCTTAAGCCTTTTTGCTACCCTTTCCCTTATGCCGGCTTCGAATATCCGGGGCATCTCTTTACTGTCCAGCTCTATCCTGGCAATGGGATAATGATATCTTACCCGGACCTGCCTGAAACCGAGCTTTCTCAGGAAGCTCTCTGACTCATCTATCATCTTCAGTTTGGCTTCGGTCAATTCCTCCCCATAAGGTATCCTGGTAGCCAGGCAGGAAAGGGCGGGAAAGTCCCAGGTAGGCAGCTTCATCTCCCTGGAATACATGCGTATCTCGCTCTTGGTAAGCCCGGCATGGGCCAGGGGGCTTTCTATGCCAAGCTCCTGGAGGGCTTTCAGTCCCGGCCGGTACTGCTTCAGGTCATCATAATTGGTGCCGTCTGCCATATATTGGAACCCTTTCTCACGGGCCAGGCTCAGGAACCTGATAAATATATTCTTCTTGCAGATATAGCAGCGGTTCCTGGCATTAGCCTTCAGCGAAGGGTCGCCCAGGGGATCTGTCTTTATTATACTGTGCCTTACCTTAAACCTCCTGGCCAGCCTGCGGGCCTGTTTTACCTCCCGGTCCGGTATCATGGGATTTGAAGCAGTTACCGACATAACATCTATATCCTTTATGCCCGAAGCAACTGCCAGGAGGAACGTACTGTCCACCCCGCCGGAGAAGGCTATCGCCACTGAGCCGAGCTCTCTCAGCCTCTGCCTCAGGTCCTCTATTTTTTTCTGCTGCATAATACCAGGCCTCTAAAAAAACATATAGACACAGGTTAAACCAAAACCTGCCATTTTTCAAAATATAATGGTAATTTTTTCATATAGTTTTGATAGAATATTAGTAATATTAAGGAGGGGAGGATTAGGTGGATAAAATATTATACCTGGACTGTTTTTCCGGCATAAGCGGCGACATGATGGTGGGGGCATTGCTGGATGCAGGGCTTGAAATAGGTTTTTTACAAAAAGAGCTGGGCAGGCTGGACCTGGAGGGCTACAGGGTAAGGCGATCATCTGTAATGGCCGGCGCCTTAAGGGCAGCCAAATTTGATGTAGAGGTCACGGGAGCACAAACATCCAGGGATTATGGAGATATAAAAAGCCTTATAAATAGCAGCAGACTTTCCAGTTATGTAAAAAAGACCTCCCTGGACATTTTTGATACCATCGCCGGGGCAGAAGCCAGGATACATGGAAACGATATAGAGGATGTGCATTTTCATGAGGTTGGAGCAGTGGACTCCATTATTGATATAACTGCAACTGCTATCGGGCTGGAAAGATTGGGCATCGGCAGGGTGCTGGCAAGCAATATACCTCTTGGAAGCGGCCAGGTAAACACTTCCCATGGAAAGCTTCCGGTTCCGGCACCGGCAACCCTGGAGATACTTAAGGGCGTTCCAGTGTACCAGGGTGATTTTGATTTTGAGGTCACAACTCCCACGGGAGCGTCAATGGTGAAGACGCTGGCCTCCGGGTTTAGAAGACCTTCACTTATGAGTATAGAGACAATAGGATACGGGGCTGGCTCCAGGGTGGTCCAGGGACACAGCCGGGACCTTCCCAATGTACTGCGCATACTTATAGGCCGCGATCTTAAGGAGCATGGAGACGATATGCCGTTTTACTCCGGCGATACGGTCATGCTTTCGGCAAATATAGATGACAGCAGTCCCGAGATACTGGGGTATATAACGGAAAAGCTTATGGCCCGGGACGGGGTGCTTGATGCCTGGGTGGAGAGCATATATATGAAAAAAAACCGGCCCGCCTTCAAGCTGTGCATTATATGCAGGCTGGGAGAAGAAGCTATGGCAGCACGCATGATATTCAGCCAGACCAGCACCATAGGCATTAGGAGGGAGGAAGTAGACCGTTACTGCCTGGACAGGGAGATCGAGACGGTAAAACTGCCTTATGGCGATATACAGGTAAAGACTGCCAGGCTGGGGAAAAAGGTAATAAACTCGGCTCCCGAATATGAATCATGCCGTCTGCTGGCGGAAAAGACGGGGATTGCCCTTAAGGACATCTACCGTGATGCGGGCCTGTTCTTGTCCAGGAGATAATACCTCAAAGTCTCCTGTATTATGGCTACGGTGGGTACGGCGATAAGAAGGCCCCAGAAACCGAACAATGCTCCTCCAGCGATAAGGGAGAATATGATCAGTCCCGGATTGACTCCCACCTGGTATTTCATCACATTGGGGGATATGGCATAATTGTCCAGCTGCTGTACGGCTATAAAAAGAAGTATGACCAGGAGTGCTTTAAGCGGTGATATGAAAAGAGCCGCCAGGGCAGCCGGTATGCCGCCGATTATGGGTCCCAGAAGGGGTATAAGGTTAAATATGCCGGCTATGGCTCCCAGCAGTATGGCAAAATCAACCCTCAGGACCAGCAGAACTATGGTGCATAGTACGCCTACTATAAGAGAGACCAGGAGCTGCCCCCTTATATACTTTCCTGCCACATTGCTTATCATGTCTATAGTATTTAAGGCATCCTTGCGGTATCTTTTTGGCATTGCCTTTATAAAGACATCCTTCAGCCTGTCTATATCCATCAGGATATAGATACCCAGCAGGGGGCCCACTATGAAATACACCACTATATTTATAATAGATCTGGTAAATGCAGTGGCCTGTTCAAAAAAGTTCATATTCTCCAGGTCGAACCTGTTCATGAAATACTGGGATATGGCACCCATATCCGGAGCCACTATTTCCTGACCTGTAAGATTTTCAACCGAATTTATTATTATGCTCTTCTGGACAAAATCGCTTATGGTATTATTGAGGTTCTCAATATAGGAAGGAAAACTTCCCATAAATACCCGGAACTGGTCGACGATAACAGGTATAAAGAAGAAGAATGTAAGTCCTATTATGCCGGTAAATACCAGATAGGTCAAGGCAACGGCAAACCCTCTGCGCATCCTCCTTTTCAAAAGCAGCATAAGAGGCGATACCAGGTATGCTATAGCCATGGCAATAAGCAGTGGTATGACCGCGATCCTTATCAGGTAGATGACATAGAAGAAAAGGGCAGCGATGATGAGGAAACCGATTATGGACCAGGAAAAGATCCCCAGGCGTTTTATAGAATCCCTATTTTGGCGAGGCTTTTTTCTCATTTTTTTATTATATTATATTTTTGCTAAAAATCTAACTATCAAGCTATGGTAATAATTGAAGTAGCTTGCCAATTATGATAAAGTCTTAACTCATAAGACATAAACTATTTTTCATCTAGGATAGACAAATGCCTGTAGAATCAGTTGCTGCTTATATAAATAACACTCTGGCTTTTGTGCTGTTTTTGCTGGCATGTTCCATCCTTTTTTTTATTATTCTTGCCGTATCCTTCTTCCTGAGGAAAAGAGTGCTCAGCCGGAATCCGGACCTGCCCTGCAAGAAGATAGACGACCGGGGACCGGGTAAAAGTTTCACCGGAACCGACCCTTTCCGCAAAAGAAGGGATGCAGTACTGGGGATGACTTCCATCCTTGCATTCCTGTCACTTATGCTGATACTGGCTTCATATTATTTCTCCCTGAATATGGTCATGGGCATGGCTGTCTTTATAATATGCTTTATAATCCTGTCTATTATAATAATCCTGGCATATATGCTAAGGCGGGGGGTGCCAGACAAATAATGGCTGACATCGAAAAGAGCAATCTTAATATAATAATCCCCGGCACCGGCTGCTGCATAAGCGAGATACTGGCAGCCAGGGGGCCTGTATATGATATACAGAGATTCGGCATAAATTTCGTAAGTATTCCTGAAGATGCAGATATAATGATACTCTCGGGCATTATGAGCGAATCAGTTATAAAGAGGTTTAAAGACACCTATGACCGCATGCGAAAACCGGGGTGGGTATTCGCTGTCGGCAGCTGCGCTATAAGCGGAGGCAGAGTCTGCGGCGTGCCGGCGCTCCTGGACGGCCTGAAGGCCGAAATACCGGTAGATATGTATATTCCCGGATGCCCTCCCAGGCCGGAGGCCTTTATGCATGCCCTTATAAGGTTTATCTCAAATGATATGGCAGCCAGTCCGCCAGGAGCCGCCCATGTTTGAAAGACCAGACAACAACAATATATACCCGGGCCCGGAAGGCATCTATGCCGGAAGGCTGGAAAAAGACCTGAGGAGGTCTCTGGGAGAAAAATCCATTGATATTACCAGGGCAGGAAAAGATATCCTGGCAGCACTTGACCGGGACCAGATAAGAGAGGTACTTTCAGTATTGAAAAACAATACCGGGATGTCCATAGATGTCCTGAGAAACCTTAGGATAATATGGGAGGATAATGAAAGCTTTCTGCTCTGCGAGATGATGGCATCAGAATATGATCATTCCATAATACTGAAGATCGGCTATTCCGGACAGCCGGCTTATAGAAGATTGCTGGAAGAAATAGGCGGGTACTTCAGGATTCCCGCATATATGGACCCCGGGGAACGGTCCGGTGAAGAAGATTATGACCTGGAGATCCCCGGCAGCATGCTTGCCGGCTGCAGCGGTATTGATCTGGGACTTGTATTTGATGAAGATATCATAGACCATGTCTCTATAGGCATGGGACCTTCTAAAGCGCTAAAAAGGGATTTTTTCCGGGGGCTGGAAATAGACCAGCTGATAAGCTATATGGGCAGGTTTGATCACGGTGCCGGTATTTTTCCTGAACTTGCATTCTGCCTGGGCATAGAAGCGCTTCTCCAGCTGGAAGTACCCAGACGGGCTGAATATCTGCGGATGATCATATCAGAGCTTTTCCGCATCACAAGCCACCTGGATGTACTTTCCAGGCTTGCACAGGTCCTGGGCAATGATATGGCAGCCAGTATGATGATGACGGAAAGGGAGAACCTTCTGGGCCTGGTAGAACTGGTAACCGGTGCCAGGGTGATACCAAATTTTATAAGGATCGGCGGGGTAAGCTCCAGGGTGGGTTCTGATGTCTTAAAAAAGATAAAGCGCAGGTCAACTGCATTTCTGAAGAGCTTTGCCGGGATTGAGAGGATGATCATAAATGACTTTACACTGGTAGAGAGATTAAGGCATACAGGGGTCATCAGCAGGGACCAGGCAGGATCATGGGGCCTGAGCGGACCCAGCCTCAGGGCATCGGGACCCAGGCATGACCTGAGGAAAGTGCCCGGTTACGGCACATACCGCGATATCCACTTTACCATACCTTATGCCAGGGGCGGAAGCTGCCTGGACAGGATAGGTATAAGGGCAAAGGAGATATACCAGTCAGTAAAGATCATAATACAGGCTGCGGACAGGATCCCGTCAGGAGCGGCAATAAAAAGGATAAACCTGGCCCACCTGGATTTTAAGCCGGGATACTTTACTTCTTCTGTCGAGTGTCCCCATGGACTGCTCAAGCTATTTGCCGGGGTAGAGGGAAACAGACTCACGGCTTTTACAGTCATGGGATCTTCAGGCCCCGCACTTTCAGCTGCTGCAGATCTTCTTAAGGGTAATAGTGTTGATGATATTGAGATCATAATGGCCAGTCTAGACATAAGCGGGGGAGAACTGCTTGACTATGTATAGGCTCCATAGGAAAGAGACAGGGATAAAGATTGCTTCTGATACTTAAAAAAACAGCATATGTTCTCATAATCGTGGCAGTGAACACTTATATATGCTCATACCTGGCTGCCAAGCTTTCAGCCAGGATGGAATTAAGGAGGGGATATAGAGAGACCAGGATCGGCGGCATAGGCTTTCCCGCCATAAGGTTTTTGTCTAACCTGTCAAAGGATCATTCTGCCGGAATATGGAGCTATATGGTCTTCATCTTCTCCATGCTTCTATGGACTGCGGCACCCTTTTCAGCGGAGCTTTCGCTTATTGACATGGACTCAAACCTGGTCATGGCCCTGTTGTTTTTGTTTACTGCCATAATCCTTAACCTGGCAGGCCCGGAAAAGACCGGCTATGGTTCGGTCAGTGGGCAGGCATCTAAAAGGATAGTTTATGCAGCGGCTGTTTTAATACCTTTTGTCATATGCATAGCTTCGCTGGTACTTGCCGCCAGGACATTCAATTTGAAGGAAATAGTCGGCCTGCAGAGGGATTACTGGAATATAGTCTACCAGCCGCTTGGTTTTATCATATCGGTCCTGTCAGCAGCCCTGCTGTTTAAGGTATCTGGACTGGGCCAGGAAGGCGTCCAGGGTATAGCGGCAGCGGATACCGGCGGCAGCGGCTTTGCCAGTGCGGTTTCCAGGTTCTCGCATTATTCCATCATACTTTTTATGACCTACCTCATAACACTCCTGTACCTGGGAGGCTATAAGGACTTTTATTTCATAAGGGGGTATGTGATGCTGGGGATAAAGTTTTATGCTGTATTTATTTTTATGCTTTTTGCTGTAAAAGCCCTGGGAAGCAATCTATCAGATAACCGCATATTCATGAGGATAAGCGCAAAGTTCCTGATCCCCCTGTCAATTATAAACCTTGTCATCACCATGGGCTTCTTCATATATACAAATATTTACGGACTGGCCTGATAATATGCTGCAGCTATTAAGAAACTTTTTTACGGCA
>CAZDXU010000181.1:0-3758 GCA_964509585.1 uncultured Actinomycetota bacterium
CGGTATCTCATTATTAAGCGCCTTCTGATAAAGCTTCTTGGGGTCCCTTTCAATGCACACTTCCAGCGGGCAGTCGACAAATACCTCTATGAACCTGTCCTTCCCCACCAGGTCCACCGCCAGCTGCCTTTCCTTTTCAAACGGGCTTATAAAAGCGGTTATGGTTATAAAGCCGGCATCCACGAAAAGCCTGCCCACATGGCCTATCCGCCTTATATTCTCCTCCCTGTCCTCATCGGAGAAGCCCAGGTTGCTGTTTAGCCCGCTCCTTATATTATCCCCGTCCAGCATATAGGTCAGGTAGCCCTGGTTATGAAGTACATATTCCAGCATGTTTCCCAGCGTGGACTTGCCGGAAGCAGAAAGCCCGGTAAACCAGACAAGAAACGACTTCTGGCCCAGGAGTTTTTCCCGGTTGGCCATCTTGATCTTGTTCTCAATGGGAAAAATGTTCTCCATTTATTTCTATCCTTTGCTGTCTATCTTTTTTATATCAGCCCCCAGGGCATTAAGCTTTTTATCAATATCAGCATATCCCCTCTCTATATGGAATATATCGCTGACCTCGGTGATGCCCTCAGCTGCCAGGCCTGCCAGGACCACTGCCGCCCCGGCCCTCAGGTCAAAGGCCCTTACCGGGGCTCCCGAGAATTCCCCTACTCCATTTATTACAGCATGGTGTCCGTCTATCTTTATGCTGGCTCCCATCCTGTTGAGCTCGTCCACATACATGAAGCGGTGCTCGAACACATTCTCGGTGACTATGGAAGTACCCTTACATAGCGACAGAAGCACGGTTATAATAGGCTGAAGATCCGTGGGAAATCCGGGATAAGGCAAAGTGCTTATATTGACAGCCCTGTAACCGCTCCTGTTGCTAATGACTTTCACTGTATTATCATCTATGATTTCTATCCCGACCCCTATATCCCTGAGCTTGGCAAAGAATGTCTCCAGGTTTCCGTAACAGGCATTTTCCACCACCAGATCCTCTCCGCAAAGAGCCCCTGCGGTCATATAGGTCCCTGCCTCTATGCTGTCAGGCATGACTTCATATTCGGTGCCGGAAAGATTGTCCACTCCCTCTATGCTTATGCTTTCAGTACCGGTACCTGATATACAGGCGCCCATCTTATTCAGGAAATCAGCCAGGTCGCCTATCTCAGGCTCCAGGGCGGCATTATTTATTACAGTCCTGCCCCTTGCCAGCACCGCCGCCATCATGATGTTCTCCGTAGCTCCCCTGGAGGGAAACTCCAGGTCGATAGTCGTGCCTTTTAGCTTTCCCCTGCCTATTTTTCCATTTACCCGGCAGTCCACATATCCGTGCTCGATGGAGTACTGCGTCCCCATACCCTCGAAACCCTTCAGGTGGAGATCTATCTGCCTGGAGCCTATATTGCAACCGCCGGGAACTGCCACCTTTACCTGGCCGAACTTTGCCAGGAGCGGTCCCGCTACCAGGATGGAAGCCCTCATCTTCCTTATAAGCTCATATGGCGTCTCCAGGCTGTCGATCTTTGAAGGATCTATTTCCAGGGTCTTTTTTTTGCTGTCTATCTTTACTTCGGCGCCCAGGGTGCGGAGTACCTCGGCCATGGTCTTTACATCCTCGATTATGGGGACATTGGTAATGATGGTCTTTGAATCAGCCAGTATGGATGCAGCCATGAGTTTCAGGGCTGAGTTCTTGGCCCCGCCGATTACCACTTTTCCTGAAAGCTTACTGCCGCCGTTTATTATGAATATTGCCATCTCAATCTAAATCATCATGATTTTCCGGGATCTATCCGGCATATAAAAAAGCAAAGGTTATTATAACAAATATGGTAGAATTAAAAAGCACAGGACAGCCATTTATCATCTTTTGCAGGTATTGCTCTTACAGACATTCAAATATCATCCCTGCTCTTCCACCTCATATATTACAGGCTCGTTTACCTTAATGCTTCCGCCTGAATAAGTAAATATCCTAAAGTAAATAACACCTTCCGGCACGTCCCCTGAATTTATAAACCGGCTTACAACACGGTAACTTTCATCGATCATTTCATGCCCGATACTAAATTCCTGCTCCGGATCATCATAGCCATTACCCATGAGATCAAAAAATACCCTGTTGTCCAGATTTGAAAGCTTCCTTATTTTAAAACTTACCAGATAATCCCTGCCGCTTTCAATATCCACTGGAAAACTTGCAGATTTAAGCATCCCTATGCCTTCGTCTATTATGATCCCCTCGCCATCTTCGGAGACCCTGGCATTTACAAATTCACCATCCCTCAGTTCTTCTAATACCTTAGATACAACATCCCCTTCATTGTTCACAATAACCGGTATCTTTTCACACTTCCACCCAAAATTATTGCTGTGAAAACATACAAATATCCTGCCAATGCCGTCATCCAGCCTGTTTGAATCTATCTTGAAATCAAACCCATGACCCTCGGAACTTTTCCTCAGTTCAAATATTCCGACCCCATGATCGCCCCCTGCGATCAATCTCCCCCCGTCCCCCGGCTCATTATCAGCATAAATAGCTATATAGTCTATTCTGCTGCCCCTGACATCGCTCTCATCCACCGCCCGGCCAGATACATTAAAATAATCTTCTAAAATATAATAATCGCCGGGATATTCGATCGAGAAGGACATCTCATTATATACTTCTTTGCTGCCGGCATCGATAGTATCTACTTCCCTAAAATACCTGTCCGTCAGGAATCTGTTAAAAAAATGCACCTTTATATCAACCTGGTTGAAAAATATTGCCGAAAATAAGAACAGGGCTGCAAAGACCAGAAAAAGATATAAGTATGCATTCTTCCTCTTCCCTGCGCCTGTCTTTCCCCGGATCCTGTACTCATATACATAATTTACAAAGGAAAGGATAAAGAAAACAGGAACATAGAATGATATGCTGTCAAGGACCCTGTATTGTAGTTCATAATTATCCATAAGGGAAACCCCTGAAGCCAGTAGCAGATAGAATACGCTGTACAAAAATATATTAACAGTGGTAAATCCAAAAAGCTTAAGTATGAATAAGACCGCAAATACAAATGCAAGGTCAGAGTAGATGTTCCCCGGAAACATATTCAAAAACAGCATATTAACGGATACTGTTACAAAGAATACAGCAGTAAACCTTATCCAGTTATTATTGCCAATATTTTTTATGTCCCGGATCTTTTTCATCAGTAGTACTGCAGGTAGATATATTTATATAGGCTGAATATACTTATAAACAATGAGCAGGAAAATAGTAGATAATATACTATATTCCTGTATCTTAACTTCAATGCATTGTACCCAAGGATGGCCAGCATAAATGTAAGGATGACTGCAGTAAACATTGTCCTGCCCTGATTCTGCTTCCAATAAGTATAAAGGGCATATAACAGGAAATAGCCGTATACAGATATTATCGATACTATGATAAAGATAATCGATCTTCTGCTCTTCCGGTGATCTCCTATACCGGCAAAGAAGAGGAAGATGCCCGATGCTACCCAGGCCAGGAAAAAGTAGTAAATATGGCTGTCGGCAAAGATATTCATCCATCCGAAGACTGCCACTGTTGACCTTAACGAATCGAAAAACTTTCTTTTATTAAAATTAAAAATTCTCCCCGGGCTGGTCAAAAGTTCCCTGGAGACACTTTTTGCCCGGCTGAGCAGTGGGAAGGATCTCTCTTCTATGACCTGTATTTTGCCATGGTTTTTATTGTCTGTAAAATCATGGACAGTTGAACCTTT
>CAZDXU010000182.1:0-8772 GCA_964509585.1 uncultured Actinomycetota bacterium
GGTCGTTTATGTCTGATAATAGAGGAAAACAGCCAGATATGGCTAAAAAAAAGTCAGGATTTATTTCCATGGCTTCAGAGAGCCGATCAGGTGATATCGGATATATCACTCGACCTTATAAAAGTATCTTTTCTTTTAAATAAAAGTTATCTTATTCGCCGAATCCAAACCCTATATGGCACCATTTCTAGTTAAATATAGGGAATATGATTAATTGCTGAATTTCTATTCTTTTTTTCTATTGATCCAGATAATGCGGTATCCTTCTTCCGATAGTATATAATATAAGATTTTGATTGATTTAATCAGGGATTATTGTTAAAGAACATTATCATATTAAAACTAGAGGCAGGAATTTCTTATTTTATAAGTATATCTTGATTAATCAATGGTTTCATGTAAATCTAGTTCAGAATTATTTATTTTATCCAATGGTAAAAATAAAAGTGGCAGAACAATTTTATATTTACAAATAATGAAAGAAGGGAAAAAATGAACATCTTCGGAAAAGAGGTATCAAGGCAGGAGATCCAGCAGAAGACGGGAGACATAAGCCAGCTGGGGGAGATAAACTACTATGAGATGATCGATGGGGTAAAGAGGGGTGTGCGCGCTATCGACATCAAGAGTCCCTGCGGTCTTGACTTCACCGTTCTTCCGGACAGGGGAATGGATATATCAAGGTTTTCGTACAGGTCTATACCCATTGCCTGGAGATCAGCTACCAGGGAGACATCCCCGGTATATTATGAGAACAGGGGCGCAGAATGGCTAAGGACATTCTACGGCGGCCTCATAACCACCTGCGGGCTCACCACCATGGGACCGCCTTCCGTGGATGAAGGCGAGGAACTGGGCCTGCACGGAAGGATAGCCAATATTGCCGCCGACCGGGTCCTGGCTGACGGATGCTGGGAAGGCGACAGGTACAAGATGTGGGTCCAGGGAAGAGTAAGGGAAGCCGGCGTATTCGGAAATAAGCTGGAACTTTCCCGGAAGATAACTACCTGGATGGATGAGCCCGGGATCATAGTGGAGGATACAGTAGAGAATATAGGCAGCCAGCCTTCCCCCATAATGATGCTTTATCATGTAAATATTGGTTACCCGGTAGTGGATGAAGGCGCCGAGCTGCTTGAAGCCAAGGCTACTGTAACACCCAGGGATGACGAGGCCAGGGATGGTTACCAGGATTTCAATAAGTTTACTGCGCCGGTAAGGGGATTTAAGGAAAAAGTATATTTTCATGATATAAGTGCCGATCCTGAAGGCAACTGCAATGCGGCTATAGTAAATGAAGGATTCGATAACGGCACCGGCATAGGCATCTGGATGAAATTCAACAAAGACAATCTTCCAGTTATGCTGCAGTGGAAAAACATGGGAATGGGAGAATATGTCTGCGGCATAGAACCCGGAAACGGCACCGCAGGCGGAAGAAAAAAAGAAAGGGAAAACGGTACTTTAAAGTTCATAGAACCGGGAGAATCACAGAGATTCAGGCTGGAATTTAAGGTCCTGGCATCAATAGAAGAGATCAGGTCTTTCAGGAAGAAATTTGTAAAATAGAGAGTTATGCCAGATGACAAAAGATAATGGAAAAACCTATTTGTGCTTTGACCTGGGGACGACCAGGATAAAGTCCGCCCTCCTTGACAGCGAGGGCAATATCATATATCTGGATTCGGAAAAAGCCCTGTCCCACAGGAACGGAGATGCTGTCACCCAGAAGCCTGAAGAATATTATCAGTCCGTAATAAGACAGATAGAGGCTATGGGTAAAAAACATAGAGAATATCTTAAAAAGGCAGACAGCCTCATATGCAGCGGACAGATGGCAGGAATATTATCCATAGATAAAAACTGGGAAGTGGTCATGCCCTGGACATATTCGGTAGATACCAGGGCCAACAGCTACCTTTCCGGGATAGAAGACAGCATGGCTTCTGAGATAAGAGCTTCTTCAGGCGGGGTCCCCTTTATGGCTGCCAAGATCAAGTGGATAAAAGAAGAACTTCCGGAGCAGTATGCCAGGAGTTTCAAGTTCATAAACTTAAATACCTATGTGGCCGGCAGGCTGGCGGGACTCTCAGGCAGCCAGGCTTTTATAGATCACAGTGTACTGGCCATGAACGGGCTGGCGGATGTAGAAAACAAGTCCTGGAACCGGGGAATAATAGAGGAGCTGGGTCTTGACGAAGAAAAACTTCCCCGGATCAGACCGCCGTATAGCCAGGTGGGCACTATTGCCAAAGAGAGATTTGCCACTGAAAAAGATATAAAGGTGCTGGCCGGCATAGGCGACCAGATAGCCGGGTTTATAGGGGCAGGGATCCTGGAAAAAGGCGATCTTATAGATGTTGCCGGGACTTATACGGTTTTGGGTTATGCCGGAGACAGTTTTGTGCCCGATAAGGATGACAGGATAATATCTTCTATCTATTCCGGGATGGGAGATCTTTATTACCATTTGGCGGTGGTGGCGGTAGGGGGATATCTATATAACTGGTTTCTGAATGGTTTTAATTATGATGATACCAGGATTTGCCAGGCAAAAGATACCAGGGGCCTTTTCTTCATCCCCTATATCGGAGGAAGGACTGCTCCTCCCCAGCCCTATTACCAGGGAACATTCTATGGACTCAAGTGGGAACATGACCTTGACAGTGCCTATACTTCCATGCTGGAGTGCATCGGTTATGATTATGATCTCATACTGGATAAGATAAAAGAGTTAAACGGACTCAATAAAGATGACCTTCATAAGGTAAAGGTCATCGGGGGAGGAGCGGGGAACCATATCTGGAATACACTCAAGGCAAATATAATGGAGCTTGATTATGAGGCCATGGAAGAGACTTCCTATGAGATACTGGGGGATTTCCTTATTGCCAGGTACGGGGATGACCTCAAAAGAGGATATAAAAGACTAATGGACCGGGACATAGTCACCATAACCGAAAAAGTCAGTCCGGATAGGGAAAAGGCAGACCATTACAGGAAAAATAAACAGAAATACAGAAAAATAGTGGAAAAAATAGGTTCAATATACAGGGAATTTGAAAGGTAAGGAATAAAATGTTAAAAGCGGGAACATCTATAGTTGATATATCACCGGAGGAAGGCATAGAACTTGCCGGGTATCCCCATTTCCCCAGGCATAACACCGGCATAAATGACCCGCTGTATGCCAGCTGCATATACCTTGACAGCGGAGAGACAAAAATAGCACTTATTGCCATGGATATCCTTTTCTTCTCCCGGAAGTATGTCAGGGAAGTAAGGAGACTGATCCAAAAGGAAACAGGGATACCTGAAGGCAATATCTTTATATCGGTATCCCATACCCACTCCGGCCCCTGGGCTGCAGGCCGCCTTGATATGGAAGCGCTGGAGAAGGGCCAGGATGTCGACAGGGAATATGTGGGAGCGCTCAAACATAAAATAGTCAGGCTTGCCTCTGATGCTGCCTCCGGTACTTTTAATGCATCCATAGGGACGAATTCGGTATTATGCGGAAAGGAAAAAGGAATTGGAGGAAACCGGAGGCATCCCGGAGGACCGGCTGATCCCCTGCTATGGACGGTAGCGGTAAAGGATGATGACAATACTCTCAGGGCAGCTATTGTCAAATATGCTCTTCACCCTACGGTAATCCACGAAGACAGCACTCTGGTCACAGCCGATTATCCCGGATACGCCAGGAAATATCTTAAAAGCAAGTTCCCGGATATGAACATGCTTTTTATGCAGGGGACTTCCGGGGACCAGAGCACCAGGTATTTCCGCCAGGGCCAGGATTTTGAGGAAGCCAGGAGGATCGGCGATATCATAGGGGAGTGCGCTGCTTCAAGCATAAAGGATACGGATTTTAAAAGCGATATAGGGCTGGCGGCTGTCTCACAGGATATAGGCCTTCCCCTCAAACAGCTGCCGTCAGAGGCAGAGGCGGCAGAGAAGACCAGGGCTGAATGGGAAAGGTTGAAAAGCAGCGATGCGCCCTATATCGAGGTCCAGAATGCCAATCTGAGAAACCTTGGCGCCGAGAATACGCTGGGGTATGTAAGGCTAAAGAAAAAAGGCACACCCATATCACTGGAAGCGGACGAAATTCCTCCAGAAGTGCAGGTTATCACCATCGGGGATGCCAGGATAGCCGGCCTTCCAGGGGAAGTGTTCGTGCAGTTCGGTCTCGACATCCAGAAGAAGTCCGCCCATGAAAAGACAATAGTAGTAGAATTGGCAAACGGCTGCCTGCCCGGATATGTATGCACGCCTGAAGCCATAAAAGAGGGCGGCTATGAGGCAGGGGCGACCATGCTGTCAGGCAAAGCAGGAGATATCCTGGTACAGACTGCAGTATCACTGCTTCAGAAAAGCTGACCCGGAGGATCTATAGTGAAAAAAATGGAACAGACAGGCAGGAAAAAGGCGCAGGAGCTGCAGCAGGCAATGGCGGAAAAAGGTATCGGTTTTCTGGTGCTTTCACAGGCCAAAAGTTTCTACCACCTTATATTTTCAAGGATACCGTTTATATGTATCCTGGGAGTCACCGGCGATCCCTGGATATTTACCCACTATGATTCAGTGGACCTGGTGAGGAAGCAGTCATGGTGCGCAAATATCAAAGGCATCTACCCCTATAATATAGGGATAGATAAAAAAGATGATGTAGAGAAAGACTACCTCAGCGAGACAGTGGAGTATATCAGGTCTTTTAAAGATGTCCCAAAAAAAATAGCCCTGGACCTGGGCAATACTCCAGTAAACACATTCAGGTATTTTAAAGAAAGACTTAATGACTATGGATTTGAGGATTTTCCCTCCAGTCTTAACAGTGTATTTTCCATCAATACAGCCGAAGAGATAGAAAATATAAAAAAGGCGGCTGTCGCAGCCGAAGAAGGAGCAGTAAAGGCCAGGGAATACCTCATGGGGCAGGAGACCGGTATAACTGAGAATCAGCTGGCTGCATATGCAGAATACCAGATGAGGAAGAGATCAGTGGAGGGATTCTTTGTCCCCAGCAGCGTTGCCAGCGGGGAAAGGACATGCCTTATAGGGGCAGCGGATTCGGAAAGGGTCATAAGACCCGGAGATATTGTTAATGTAGACCACAGCCCGGTATACCAGGGGTATTTTGCCGATATATGTCGCCCTATCTCAAAAAAGCCGTTTTCCAGGATGGTAATGGACAGGTGCCGTATAATCGAGGAAGCTCTGGATATTGCCATAGACAGCATAAGGCCAGGTATTGAAGCAAGCTCTGTGGACAGGAAGGTCAGGGAGCATTTTAAGGCTTGCGGCCATGACGGAAAATTTATACACCACACCGGACATCCGGTGGGCAATTCATGGGGGATAATGATAACCTCCAATTCCCACGCCGTAATAGAGGAAGGCATGGCATTTGCCCTGGAACCTGGGCTTTACGACAGGGAGGCCGGAGGCCTGCGGATCGAGGATAATGTATATGTGACAAAAAACGGGGCGGTAAATCTTATGAGTCTGCCCAGGATATTATAAGGGAGCGAGGTACTAGATGAAGATAAGCTGTTTACCGGTATCATTTTTTGATGATATCATCAGCGGGAAGATGACCCTGGGGAATTGGATGGACATTGCTATCGAAGCAGGACTTGACGGAGTAGATATAAGCATCAATTTTATAAAGAACCATAATCCTGTATATCTGGGTAAAATAAAGAAAGAGTTAAAAAGCAGGGGCATGCCCCTGGTGATGGTTACCGCCTATCCGGATTTTACCCATCCCGATAATATGCAGAGGAAAAGGGAGCTGGAATACTTCAAAAGCGATATCGCCCTGTCTTCGGAATTGGGCGCAAAATACCTGAGAATACTTGCCGGACAGGCCCATCCGCAGACAACTGAAGAACATGGGATAGGGCTGGCCACCGAAAACCTCAGGAAAGCAGCCGAAACAGCGGAGGATTATGGCGTCAGACTTCTTTATGAGAATCACTCCAAACCAGGCTCCTGGGATTATACCGATTTCAGCGGTCCCTCGCATATTTTCTTAAAGATAGTGGAAGGCATAAGGGATACCGGGATCAGGATAAATTTTGATACTGCCAATCCCATAGCCCTGGGCGAGGATGTTATCCCGCTTCTGGAGCAGGTCATAGATGATGTGGAGACCATCCATGTTGCCGATACTTCCACCAGGGGAAGACTTAACCATGTCCTTATAGGTACGGGCCTGGTACCCTTCGGGGAAGTGTTTTCCTTTTTGAAAAAAAATGACTTTGACGGCTGGCTGTGTATTGAGGAAAACAGCGGGACCGGCTCTGAAGGAGTAAAAAAGTCTGTGGAGTATGTGCGCACTGCCTGGGATGAAGCCTGAACCTGTCCATTTTAGTGTTTATTCATAAAAAGAGTCTACTATCTTAACTGCCGTTCAAGTAGCCAATTAGCTCATCTATGCGGCTGCGGTCTCCAGTAGTCAGGGTCTGGACCATGACAGCAGGACCTTTCTCCCTGGCTCTTTTATAGGCGTTAAACACTGTATTATACAGATTTTCCTCATCTTCTGCCCATACTACTGTGGACATGGGGGTTATCCTGTAGTCTATGTTTTCCTGTTTTAGAGCATCCCAGAATATGTTCAGGACACTGTCAATATCCTCCCGTCCCAGCGGGTAAAGGCTTACCTGTATAGCTATCATATTCCTCCTGTCATAAAAGCTTTATTATCTCCTGCTTCAGCCGGTTGAACCGGGTTGATGTCAGCACATCGAGGTCTCTGGGCCTGGGGAGCTCTATATCAAATACTTTTCTTACCACAGCCGGCCTCATGGATAGAAGATAGATGCGGTCGGAAAGGAATATGGCCTCGTCTATGCTGTGAGTGATAAACAGTATGGAAGCATCCAGTTTCTCAAATAATCCCAGCAGCCAGTCCTGCATCTTCCTCCGGGTAATAGCATCAAGGCTGCCGAAGGGCTCATCCAGAAGCATTATGTCATCTGCAAATAAATAGGTCCGTAAAAGCGCTGCCCTCTGTTTCATGCCCCCCGAGAGCTGGCGGGGATATTTTTTCTCGAATCCTTCCAGGCCGAAATCAGAAAAATACTGCCCGGCTTTCCTATGAGAATCTGCGCGGTTCATGCCTTTTATAAAAAAGGGCAGGCAGACATTATCCAGGATATTGCGCCAGGGCAGCAGAAGGTCCTTCTGATGCATATAACTTACCCTTCCTGTCTTTCCGTTATGATCCTTGCCATCTATTATCACCCTGCCGCTGTCAGGTCTTTCCAGACCTGATATTATATTAAAGAGGGTACTCTTGCCGCAGCCGCTGGGACCCAGGACTGAGACAAACTGGTTTTCTTTCAGGGCCAGGTCTATATCTTCCAGGGTCGGGAGGCCCGGATAGCTTTTCTTTATGCCTTTTACCTCTAATATGATATTGCTCATTTGCTTTTCTCTATTCCGGAAGGAATTCATTGGTAAATGCATTTGCGGTGTCCAGACTGTCCGAAAGTAATCCACTATCAAACATCCAGGCGCTGAAATCTTTCCATATCTTTTCTTTCATGAAACCCCATCCCTCATCATGACTGATATATTTTCCGGCAAGATATTCCTGGCTGGCAGTTACCAGACCGCTATCCAGTTCGCTGTTCTGGTCAAGGAGCATGCCGGCAGCCTTGCCGGGATCTTCTATGGCAAAGGCATATCCCATTTTGCTGGCTTCCAGGAAATCCCTTACCAGATCCGGATCCTTTTCTATCATATCCTCGCTGGCTATTATCAGGGGAGTATAGAAGTCAAGTACGGGATCCAGGTCCTGCAGAAGCATAAAATCAATATCAAAATCAATAAGCTCTGCCCTTATACCGTCCCATCCATAGAATATCCAGGCAAAATCCACATCCCTTTGAACGCTGGTGAAGAAATCAGAAGCACCTATATTGATTATCACCAGTTTGGAAAAATCAGCGCCATACTTTTCCATAAGGCCTTTCAGCATGGCCTCCTCCATAGGGGAGCCCCATCCCCCGTATTTCTTGCCTTCAAAATCAGCCGGTGTCTCTATGCCCCTGTCAGCAGGAGAGGCAAATCCGGAAGTATTGTGCTGTATTATGGCAGCTATGGCCACTATGGGGAGCGGTTCTTCCGCAGTCCTGGCATAGGTGACCTGTTCCTGGTAGCTGATACCGAAATCCCCCCTTCCGGCTGCTATAAGGTCGGCGCTTCCGCCTTCTGAAGGCTGGATTATCTCTACTTCCAGGCCGGCGTCCCGGTAATATCCAAGCTCGCTGGCGGCATATATGCCGGTGTGATTGGTATTGGGTACCCAGTCCAGTATAACCGTTACCGGCCTCAGGTCCGGGGTGCTTTCAGCCCGGCAGGAAAATATCCCTGCCGCCATAAACAGCAATGCTGTCATAATGCATATGGCTTTAATAAACATTAGTTTTTTAGCAGTCATCATCATCTCCTCGTCATAATCGATTATTTTCAATATAAACATCTCCCCGCCTTGCCGCCCAGGGCATGCTTTTTCTCTCGATAAGCTCTATCAGTCTCAGAAGCAGTATGCTGAGGACAGTTATAACCAGTATGGCGGCAAATACCCTGTCGGTGGCAAAAGACTGCTTTGCCCTTATCATGTAAACCCCCAATCCATTTTTCCCCCCTACCCATTCCCCGATAGTGGCCCCCATTATGCTGTAGGTGGCTGCTATCCTGAGTCCTGAGAAGAATCCGGACATGGAGGCAGGAAGCTTCACATATCTATATATCTGG
>CAZDXU010000183.1:0-6611 GCA_964509585.1 uncultured Actinomycetota bacterium
TACTGTTTAAAGTCAGGCAGGCGCCGGAAGAGACTGCTTCCTGCCCTATGGAAAGATGCAGGGTCCCCCTTATGGAACCATTATAATAAAGTTCCCTTGCTTTTTCCTCAAAAAACCTTACGGTAAGCATCATCTCAAGTAGTTTTATTTTTTCTTTTTTTGATATCTTCATTTTTTTTCTAATATTAAGTTGATTTTTTAATAGTTGATTATTTTTACTATGCTAATTTATAGCTGTTCTCCACTCCGGATGGTCTTTATTAATACCTTTAACTATTTCCAGATAGGTCTTCTGTATTTTTTTCGTAATATCACCTATTTTTCCATCACTCAGAATATTTTTATCAACTGAGACTATAGGTGTTATCTCGCAGGCAGTTCCGCTAAAGAATAATTCATCAGCAATATAGAGTTCGGTCCTGTCCATATCCCTCTCTATCACTTCTATGCCATGATATTCTTTTAATAGTTTTATAGTTGTTTCCCTGGTTATGCTTTCCAATATATCGCTTGATACCGGAGGAGTTATGACACGGCCCTTGCGGACCATAAAAAGACACATTGAAGGGCCTTCACAGACTTTACCGAGCTCATTTAAGAATATTATGCTGTCATATCCATCCAGTTTTCCCTGAATTGAAGCTAACCGGCTGTTATGATAGTTTGCCGTGCATTTTATCCTTGGAGGACTTGAATTAGCTGAGATCCTCCTCCAGGAACTTACGGCACAATTGATACCCTTATCTATGTCATAGAACCTGTAAGAAGGTATGGCTGCTACAGCAAGTCCCACCGGGCCCATGGTATTCATTGGTCCTATTCCTTCCACAAAGACCAGCTGCCTTATGTGTACATCTGTATTAAAATCACTCTTTTCTAACAGTTTGGTTATTGAACCTGTTATATCATTATATTTAAGATGGCTATCCATCCTTACCATCTTTATGGATTCCAGCAGCCTATTTGAGTGGTCTTCCATCCTGAATACAAATAATTGCTTTTCCTCTTCATTCCAATAACCTCTGAGGCCTTCAAATACAGTTGAGGCATAGGTCATACCCACCGATAGCACATGTATTTTTGCATCATCAAATGGGACTACTTTATCATTTAAAAATATATACTTTGGCTTCTGTTCCATAAAAGATTCTCCGTTCTTTATAATATATTTAAGTAATAGACTATCATGGATTTTGTTTATCCAGCTTTGAGATTATAAGATTCCCGTACCTGTCTACCCTGGCCTTATATCCTGGTAGGACTACTGTGCTTGAATCCACTTCCTCTATAATGGTAGGACCGGATAATATATTTCCTTCAAGCAGGCCCGACCTGTCATAAATATCACACTTATTGTTTTCACTATTTTCGAAATAGACTTCCCTTGTTTTCTTCCTTGATAACAGTTCAGGCTCTTCTTTGCCTTTCTTAACCGTCTTTGGCTTATAATCTGCCAGTTTTCCCAGGACTGTCACCCTGAGGTTTACTATTTCTATCTGGTGGCCTTTATTAGAGAAGCCGTAATTTCGCTCATGCTCTGTATGGAATAGATCCTTGATTTTCCCTATATCAAGCTTCTTTACCATGCTGCTACCGATATTTACATTTAACTCATAGGATTGGCCCATATATCTCATATCTGCCGAATATATTATGCTTGTGCTCTCCCTGCCCACACCCTGCTTGCTGATACGGCCGTATGCTTCCTTTAGGAGGTCTTCATATATTTTTTCTGCCCTTTTCCCTGAAAGATCCTTTATGGTAAGGACAGTCTTAGATACTTCATGCTTTATATCGCTTATCAAAAGGCCTAGCCCTGAGGCAACTCCAGGGTTCATGGGAATTATAACATCTGGTATTTTTAACTCATCTGCTATCAGGTTAGCGTGCAGCGGTCCTGCGCCGCCGGTAGCCACAAGACAGAATTCACGCGGGTCATAGCCTTTTTCTACAGAGATGAACCTGATTGCATTAACCATATTAGATACTGCCAGGTTTATTATCCCGTGAGAAGTGCTGGTAATATCAGTTTTAAGCTTTTGGCTGCAGTGTTTCTTTATTGCTTCTACTGCTTTGTCATATCTTAACTTCATCTCTCCACCCAGGAAATAATCAGGGTTCAGCCGCCCCAATGCCACATTTGCATCTGTTATAGTGGGTTTATCGCCGCCGGAAGGATAACAGGCCGGACCGGGATCAGCGCCGGCGCTCTGGGGCCCTACTCTCAGTATTCCCCCGCTGTCAATCCAGGCAAGGCTACCTCCCCCTGCCCCTATTTCTACCAGGTCAATACTGGGAGTCCTTAATGGATAGCCGCTGGCCCTGGTAGCCGTACTTTTTGAAAATGCTGCCGCTCCTACTTCTAACTCTCTTGATATCCTGGGCTGGCCGTCCAGTATTATTCCCATCTTGGCAGTAGTGCCTCCTATATCAAGACATATTGCATTCTTATATCCTGAAAGCTTTGATACAAAGGAAGCTATTATTACTCCTGCTGCAGGACCGGACTCTATGATACGGGCAGGTTCTATCTTGGCTCCTCCAGAACTTATGACACCGCCGTTTGACTGCATAAGGTAGCAGCCGCATCCTATATTTCTTTCTTTAAGCCCATGTTCTATCTTATCTACATATTTTGACACTATAGGCCTTATTACTGCGTTTACAACAGAGGTGCTTGTCCTTGGGTATTCCCTGAATTCGGGAGATATATCAGATGATAAAGTAATGGGTAGATCAGCCATCTTTTGGCTTAATACTTCATAGAGCCTTCTCTCATGACTGTCATTTACATATGAATGCAGTAGGCAGACAGCTACTGACTCTATATTATTATCCTTGATATCTTTTATTATTTTTTTTATTTCATCTTCCCTGAGGTCTTCTATAACTTCTCCGTCAGGTCCTATCCGCTCAGTTACTTCAAAACAAAGGTTCCTGGGGATCAGTGGAGTTGGCTTATCAGTAAAGAGGTCATACAGTTTTGGCCTTATCTGGTAGGCTATCTCAAGTATATCCTTAAAGCCCCTGGTTATTATTAAAGCTGACCTGGAAGTCTTCCCTTCAATTATGGAGTTGGTAGCAACAGTTGTGCCGTGCACCATAAGCCAGATATCTCTGGTAGACAATCCAGATTTTTCTATGAGGGAATCGAGGTTTTTTAAGAATCCTTTTGAAGGATCACTTGGTGTTGAGAGTACTTTTGTATAACAGACATCTCCTGTATTTTCGTCGATTGCAACTCCGTCAGTAAATGTACCTCCAACATCTATCCCTACTCTGTACCGCATGTTAACCTTTTCCTCCTGTTTCTTTCCTGGATTTTATGGTAGCTTCCATATCAATGGTATTATCCTTTCCCATCACTAACCCATAATCTTCTACGGCATTACAAATAGTTATCTTTCCTTGCCTTATATCTTTTTTAATATCTTCAATATTTCTTTCCAGGGGATCTCCATAGCCTCCACCGCCTGAATTCTGAACGCTTACAACATCGCCCTCATTTATATCGAAAGTATCTTTTGAGCTTAGTACTTTTTCATTACCTGTTCCAGGATTTAAGATATATCTTGACCCCAGTGCTTCTTTTCCTCCAAAAATTCCCCATGGGGGTATCTTTGACCTGTCAGAGATTATTGAAAATGAACTCTGGCCCCAGGGAAACTTATAATCCCTTCTTATGCCTAATCCACCCCTCCACCGTCCGGCACCTCCAGAATCGGGGATCATCTCATACTTTGTTATCATTACTGGATAACCTATTTCCATTTCTTCAACCGGAGCATTCTCAGTATTTGAAAGATCAAGGTTGCATGCATTTATGCCGTCTTTGCCCTTCCTGGCTCCTGATCCTCCTCCTACAGTTTCCATATATGCATAAAAATCTTTTTTTCTGGGATCATATCCGCCAAATCCAATATTGCAGATATTGCCTTTATTTCCTGCTATGATCCTGTCAGGCAAGATTTTGGCAAAAGCCTTAAACATTGCGCTTATCATCTTCTGGCCGACTTCATAGCCGCCTACAACACCAGTGGGCTCAGTTGCATTTACTACAGAACCTTCGGGAGCTTTTATTCTTACACATCTGTAAAAACCATCATTTACCGGAATATCATCGCTTATCAGGCATTTTAATACATATCCCACTGCAGAATATGTAAAAGCAAGAGTGGCATTCATAGGTGATCTTCTCTGTTTATCTGATCCTGTAAAATCAAACAGTATACTATCTTTTTTTATAGATACTTTTACTTTTATCTTTATTGGTATATCCTCGAAACCGTCGTCATCCAGGTGATCTTCTGAGGAGATATCACAGGAAGGAAAACCTTTTATCTCATTCAGTGTCCTTTTTTCGGTATAATTTAATATTTCATTAGAATAGTCTCTCATCATGTCATAATCGTATCTTTTCAAAAACTCCAGAAGCCTTATTTCCCCGGTCCTGTTTGCTGCTATCTGGGCCATTATATCTCCGGTGACTTCATATTTTGCCCTTATATTCTGTTTAAAAAAATTAAAAATATCTTTACTTACTTCTCCGCTGCTTACAATTTTTACTGGTGGGATTATTATGCCTTCCTGGTATAATTCCCTTGAGAGCGGAAGGCTGGATGGGGTACTGCCTCCCACGTCCACATGGTGTGCCATATTTGCCACATAACCTATTTTATTTTCTCCACTAAAAATCGGGGCAATGATACAAATATCATTAAGGTGGGCTCCCCCGCTATATGGGTTGTTGGTTATAAGCATATCACCTGGGACCAGGTTATCTTCACCATACTGTTTCACAACCATAGGGATCATCCTGAATATTATTCCCAGATGTGCAGGCTGGGCAAAAGATTGTGCCACTTCCCTCAATTTTTCATCAAAAAGGGCACAGCTATAATCTTTTCGTGTCTTGATATTTGTAGAATATGCAGACCTATAGAGTGTTGCACTCATCTCCTCTGTTATGGATATCAGACCATTTTTTATTACTTCCATCAGTAAGGGATCAAATTTTGCCATATTTTGTCTCCGCATTTAATTATTTATTATGTACTCTCAAATTGGTCTATTTATCCAGGATCTTTTCCAATCCTTTTACCTTTTCCTGGTCCAGCCTGGCCGGTTTGTGATTATTCAAGATATCTTTTACCCTGGTATCAAGCTTTTTAAGCAGCCTTGTTTTTCCTTTATTTATCCATGAATCCAGGTTCTCCCTGTTCATCAGGTTTGTCTGCCAGAATTCTTTCTTGAAATTATTTAAAGTATGATCCTCTGCCAAATAATTCCCGCCCGGGCCCACACTATTTATTATATCTATAGCTCTTGTCTCATTATTTACTGCAATGCCTTCCAGGAGCAGATGCCTTACGTAACTTATTATTTCGTCATTAAAGACTATGGCTTTAAGGTCTCCTACCATTCCGCTTCCCATATATCCGGTATCATGAGCAAGATTTATGCCGCACAATGACGCCCACTGGACCATGAGTGCAAATTCCATTCCAGCCTGTTCATCCAGTACCTGGGAATCTGTACTGCCTCCAAAACCCCAGGTCGGTATCTCAAAATGCTGGTAAAAAGATGACAGGACAGCTTCTGTCTTTAGTCTCTGTGGAGATGCATAGATATTGATACCGCTCTGCATATCCATATTTCCATGGGCACCGCATAATATTATGGGTGCTCCTGAATTTTCCAGCTGATGCACCACCAGGCCGCTCAGTGCTTCGGCAACTGACTGGATAATGGTCCCTGCCATGGTGGATGGTCCAGTCGCACCAGGCATTATGCCCGGGGGGAAGACAACAGGAATGCGGTTCCTGGCACATTCGATTACCTTCTCTATGGCATCATTTGATAACCTCAACGGTGAAGTCGGTTGGGAATAACAGATAATAAATGGTTTTTTCTTTAGGTTATCAATACCGCCTGCAGCCACTGCTGCCATTTGGATTATTTTATTTGTATCATCACCATCATCACAGGTAAAAACTATAGGCTTTATTGTATTCTTGACCATCTCTAAAAATTCTGTCCTGAATATTTTCTCCGTAGGACAATCACCTGGCAATCCATAGGACATGGCAAAACTTATATTTTCCAGGCTATCCACAACCCGGGCCATATGTGCTATATCCTGAGTTATAGTTTTTCTGATCTCTCCGGTAAATGGGTCATAGTTAAATGTAAGATCTGACCCAGTACCATAATATGTCTTTAAGCCACCTGCGTTCTTTCCTCCCAGAGCCATGCACTTATTGCCGGACCTATCATATATATCAATAGATTTAGGAGTGCTTTCAATGCAGCTGGATACCAGTTCAGGATCTATTTTAACTATGTTTTCCTTTGAAGCATGGTATCCTTCTTTTTTGAGAAGTTCCAGAGAGTAGTCATTAAGAACCTGTACACCGGTTGTCTTTAAAACTTTTAACGCATTTTGGTAGATATCATTTATCTGTTCCGTGGAGATTGTTTCTAACCTGGGTCTGATTATATATTCTTTTTCCATATTAATTTCCATTTTTAATATATTTCTTTATTAATAAGAAGCTAAAGTAGAATGAACTATTTAAGACATAATATATCGTATCCGAAATATTTGTCAA